>NZ_JAPYKP010000016.1:0-63637 GCF_037179725.1 Mesorhizobium sp. Cs1321R2N1
AACCATCAGCCAAATGAGCGATGATCCCCTCATCAGCCTGCCAGCTGTGGCACGCTGATCATCCCGGCCCCTTGCCGGAGAGCGCGGCGACCAAACCGTCAGCTACACCACTCCCTGGGACACGATCTCGTCGAATTGTGCAGCCGCCGCTTTGACTGGCTCTGAGACGCTGCGGTGAAGAGCGGCCAAGGCATTCAGCCCATTTAATCAGGAGATGCCAAGGGTTCGGCCACCATAACATCGGATGTCCACCCAACCACAGAATCGGCCTTCCGGGCCGGGGTGAAGTGCGAGCTTCAACCATCCGATCGACATGGATGGAGGCTCACGTCGGCGGCAAGCAGTTTCCGTCAGACCTGCCATGTGGTCTCTCGCGCTTAGTCCAGGCATTGCGAGGGCAGGTGGATTTCCAGTACGCCCCGCCTGCCCTTCTGGCGGCCGACTTGAATAACCAGGTCAATCGTCTTTCTGGCATAACTGACAATTTCGCGATGCGACATCTGCACACCAGAGCGCATCACCATGAGTGCCAACCTGTCGAAGGCAAGTCCAGGACTGTCGGCGTGGATAGTTGATATAGAACCCGGGTGGCCGGTGTTGATCGCCTCAAGGAAATCATAAGCCTCGATGCCGCGTATTTCGCCGAGGATGATGCGATCTGGGCGCATTCGCAAACAGCTTTCCAAGAGCCTCGATGGGCGGCGAGCGGAACCCTCGTCACGGTCTGCGATTAGCCCCACCTGGTTTTTGTGTGATGGGCTAAGCTCTTGTGCATCCTCGATCGTAATGATCCGCTCAGCAGGGTCTGACATCGCCAGCAAGGCACGCGCGACCGTGGTTTTGCCAGAGGATGTGCCTCCCGAAATCAGAATGTTGAATCGCTCGTCAACGGCTTGTCGAAACACACCTTGCAAATTGCTGGCCTGGGCCATGTCCATAATTGCCCGATGGCGCATACGGCGGTTGGCATCCACTGTGGTCTGTCCACCGTCGAATAGCTCTATCTTGGAACCGTCCAAGGTGCGCTGCAGATATTTGCGGATGGTCAGCGACACACCGAACGTCACCGCCGGTTCGACAACGACCTGCACGCGCAGCGGATTCCCCCAAACCACTGCGCGGCCCGAGACGATCGGATTGAGCGCCCCAAGGGTGTTGCGGGTCTCTCCAGCCAACTGGGCTCCAAGCTGCTTGATGGCACGGGGTGGCAAGGCCACGCCGATCTCATGCATGTGGAGCGCTCCGGCCTCCTCCACGAAGATGGAGCCGTTAGGGTTGATCGCCAACTCGTTGACATTATCATTGACCAGATAGTCCCGGAGTGGCTCCAAGTACTGCTCCACATATGAGATGTCGCGACTGGGCTGATGATCATTCATCGGAGGACGAGATCCTGGTTGACGAAGACTCGGATTTCCTCGCCCTGAGGGACACGAATGATAGGAGGGAGGGAGAGATATTTGTCCAAGATCGTTTCACTTTGATCGCTGAGTGCTCCCGCGATTTTTGACGCAGTCTGGCCACCAGCATTGCTGTTGCCTGATCCGGCACCGCCGATATTGATGGTCGGGCCACCTCCGCTGGAGGACCGGTTGCCGCTGGTCAGGCCGGGAATGCTCGAGGGCAGCGCGGTGATGGTGCTGATGAGGACAGATGCACCTATTTTGTTAATATAGCGGTTGTCCACATTACCTTCGGTACCGGCGCGACCAAGCAGGTCCGCCCCTGTGGAGCCGAGCGCGATTGATTTGCCATCGGGCGTGATTGCCCGGTTCCAGGCGATCAGCACGCGTCTTTGCTCAACATCCACTCGATCGCTGAAAGTGCCGATCAGGCTCGTCCCCGCCGGCATCAGAATGCGAGAACCGTCAAAGGAAAACACCGGTTCGATCACTTGGGCGCGGATATTCCCGGGCAGTTCTGTATCGATAGCCGTTTCAAGCACGGCAGAGATTATAGTGCCCTGCACGACCGTATGGGACGGAGCAGGCAGAGCACGAGACACCGACGTCTTTACCTCGGAGCCGGCGGCGGAGGCGAGAAAACGATCGTTTGCGCTCAGGTCTTCAGACACTTCTCGCGTACCTTCGGCTGAGGCGACGCCCGCTCCTGATTCATCCACGACAACGCCTGTCGATTCCCGTTGTCTGGTGGCGATCTCTTCGAGTTGACGACGCCTCTCGACATCGAGCTTGGCGACCTCACCGGAATGTTCGCGCTCTTCTTGCAAACGCAACGCCTCGGCACGCACCCGGGCGTCTTCAATCTTCCCCTTCTCCCGCTCCTGCTGGAGCTTCTGCGTCATGTCTTTGTTGTATTGCTCCAGCAGTGCCTGGACGTCAGCAAGTGAAACATCGGAGCCTTTGCTGGCCCTGGCAATGGCAACGATTTCCTTGCGCAGTTCTTCGAACTGCTTGTTGGTCTCAGCGTTAGGACTGGGCCTTGGCTCAGCTGCTGCAGGAGCCTTGGCAGCGGGAAAATCAAGCCGCTGATCGTTGGGGATCGCGCGGTCGACTTCCAGATCAACCTGCGAAGTTTTCTGCTCATCCTCGCCGCTAAAGCCGACTGCCTTCAGCGCGAGAGTTGGCTCGACAATCAGGAACGCAACGGCGATGCCGGCCAGCAACATGCCGGCGAGCACAACCCAGCCGACACTTCGACGCTCGGATTGACGAATGTGGCGAGCTCGTCGTTCCTCCACTCGCTTTTCGCGATCCACATCGACAGAGGCATCAGCCACTGTCTCTGCGGCAATGCGATCATGTCGAGGGTCAATGTCGCTCGACTTGTCCGGCACGTCCCAGTCCTTTCCTCACTGGCTTTTTTGCCATTGCACGGCGTTTGTCTTGCCGACGCAGACAGCCTCATCGCCGATCCTCATCACCCAATAGTCGCTGGTCCCATCAATGATGATATGGTCGCCGTCGGTGCGCGAATTGACCAGCTTTTCCTCGCGCTGATGACCGACGCTGAAGATTGCAGGTCGGGGTGCGCCCTTGGGCAGGACGAAAGTTGTCTGCAATGTATTGTCTGTCACCGCGAGCGGCCGGAACCGGGCATGGCCCGAGACCATGTAATTGTGATCCACGGGTCCGCCTCGGGCAAGGCTCTTGTCCGAGGGCCTGGATTGGTCTGGGTAGGTGAAGACGATCCGGAACGCTTGCGCGGCACCCGCCTTCATGCCCGCCTTTATCTCGCCGACTGATCGTAGCTCGAATGTATAGACTCGCTGATCGGTGTAGATAGTCATATTCGTCAGGGCTTGGTCGATAATGGGCTTCAAACTCACCACATTGCCCATCTTTAGCTTGATCACTTGCCAGGATGCGCTGTCTCCGAGGAGAATTGATTCCACTTTCTCCCCGGCGTCAAACTGGATCGCAGTGACTGACTTCAAATATAATCCGAGCTTATACACGTTATGCTCATCATATACATACCGCTTTATTCGCGCGTCTGATGCAAATCCCACCGGCGATTGTTCGGCCATGGCCGGCACTATCAACATTGCGCCGACAATCATCGATAATGATAAGATCTTTAGCATTTTTACCTAACAGTTTGCCGAATTTCTAATTGGCGGTTTCCGCGTCGATCCGGTAGGCAACAACGGTGAAGCCAAGGGGATTTTTCCACACCGACTCCAAAGTGGCATTTACTTGTGGCCTGAACTGGTAACCGACGGTGACAACATAACTGCGCTCGACAGTGTCGCGTCCCTTTTCTTCTCGATGCTTGATGATGCGTACACGAGCGAGGTCCGCCGCGTTGCGCCGACCCGAAGGCGTCAGTGAGATCGATTTGACCACAACGCGCACTCGAACCTCATCACCATAGACAGTCGGCGGATACTGAGCCGAATCCGAGCGCCAGGTCTGGGCCAGAGTTTCGGCGGCGTTATCCGATGAGCGCGCCATGACATCAGGAATTCGGGTGCTGTTATCGGCTGGATCGTAAGTTTCGCGATCAACAACGTAGGACACCAATTCTGCCTGAAGGACTGCCTCCTGCTGATCGAGCGAGGCAGGCCGAACCTGGACGATCTTTTCAGCCTCGCCGGTGGTCTTATCGACCATCACGACATAAGGCCTGGTTTCTTTGAGGGGCAGTACAATGACCAGAGCTACCACCGACAAAAGGCTGGCGGTGACGGCGCAAACGGCGACTCTTGCCCAATTGTTGCGTTGATCGCGAAGGCTGAAAAAAAGCTCGTCTTCGAATGCGTGCTGCATTGCTTGCTCAGCCACGCGTCCCTCCTATTCTGGTGTGCGTGGGTTCAGCGGTAGAGATTGGCCTGTTCAGGAGACAAGCCTCGGTTGCCCTTTGAGCGGGAAGCCCCACCGGCAGGACCGTCGGCAGCGGCTCCCCTGCCGTCCGATTTCGGCGAGGAACCCCCGATGATCCCGCGAGCGAGATGATCATTCCAACGCTGTTTCCGGACATACGCGCTTTGCTGCATCGCGTTGGCCCCCGACCGCACTGCGCCGAAGTGCGAAGCGCCAGCGGCACGTGCGGTGTTTGCCGTCATCAGGCCATCTTCCAACCACCGCCCTCCTTTATAAAGTGATTTGAGTCCACCCTTGACCTTGGAAGCTGCGGCAACCGCTGCTCCAGCGCCCACAGCGGCAACCGATGCAGAGGCTAAGGTGCTTGCCATCGTGGGGATCATGAACATGAGAACTGTCACAGCGATCATAATAAAGGGAAATCCAAATTCACCGCCGGCTCCTCTAGGCATGTGGGCGCTAATGCCCACTACAACTGCCATCAGCGCGGTAGCAAGTAACGGTATTATAGCAAATCCGATAGTAAAGCGCGTCCAACTCTCGAAATGTTGCCTGGTTTGAGGCATCATTAGCATGGTGATGGCGAGAGGCGCCAAGCTGATCGAAACGGCAAATCCGACTTTTGATATTAAAACACAAACGGCGGATGCCGCGGTAAAAAACGCACCAATGACCATTATTAAGATGCCTAAAGCAACGTTCCGTACTGACTTACCGATATCCCAGACGGACGTGTTTGAAATACGATCTTCGCCGATCTGCATTATCGCTCGAGAGAACCCGTCCATCGCAGAATACGTATTCATCAGCTTCGCAGGATTGGGGCCGCCACCAACAGCCCTCGGCGATGCCGCAGCGCGCATCATAAGCGCGGTGTATTCGCCGGGGACGTCTACGAGAATTGTATAGATGCCATGGAAATTCACCCAGATCGTGGCGAATGAATATATGAGTATGTATCGCACCCCCCACATCAGATATATTGAATAGTTTACAGGCCTAAATTGCATTATATGATTCACCGCGATGAATAGCAGCGCAATCAGAGCAGTAGCGTTAAGCAGTTTTCTGATCGGATGAGCGACTCCTTCAAAAACTGCCTGCACGTAATCGACGAGGGCACCGTCGATGGTTGCGGCAAGTGTTGAAATCAGGCCCATGGTGACTACTTGTCAAAGTTATCGAAAAGATTTCGGACAGTGTCCGGCTCGGCGGCCTCGGCGCCTAACGACATGAGGTAGGTTCCTGCCACGGATGCGATCACCGCTTGGGTGCGAAGCGTTTCGTTCAGTTGCTGCGCGACTTCAATCATCACGCGTGTGTTGATGTCGACGCTCGTTTTCAAGTCGCCACTGGTGCCGAGCGCTGTGACATAGCCATTTATCCTATCCATGCTGTCATTGGCCCGCCGGTAGGAGTCCTCCGCGGCAGACGCCGCGACAGCGCCTTGAGCCGCTGAATGAGCGACCATGACGTTGCTGAGGAGCTTGTCATTGCGCAAAGCAAATGCGTCGTCCAAGTGGTAGAGCTTGCGAATTTTGACTAGGGCTGCCTGAATGCCATCGGAGCCGACCGTCTCTCCGTTCAAGGCAGCGGTGGCCATTTCCCACAGACCTGGCCCTGCTTTGCGCGCCGCGACGTCTGCCTCGCCATTATTCTGTGGGAACGGCTTTGGCCCGGATATGGCAGCAAGCTGCGCTTGAGCCGCCTCCTGGATCCGGCTCAGCAGATTTTCAGCTACGTGCGCCGACGCAAGCAGTTGCGCGGTCCCGCCGCCCATCAGCCGAGACAGTTCAACCACGTATGTCAGCAGTTCGACAGCGTTCTTGTCATAGCTTGCCTGCGCGCCGTCCGGCGCCGCCGGGAGGGCGGCGATGGGAGGCAGGGGTACAGGCGCGATTCCGGTTTCTTGGGCGTAAGCCTCGTGAACCAGCAGACCGGCCCCAACCCAAAGGCCAACCACGGCTTGGAAAAAGACTTTCATGTGATGGCTCCTTCGGCTTGATGGTCAAGGATTTCCCAGGTGCAGACACAGTTGTTCTCCCGCGTCGCAGGGACGGATTGGCAGGCGGCAAGGGGGACGAGTACCAATGTGAGAAAGACCAGGGACCTCGTCATTTCAGCATCTCCATTTGAAAATTGGGCGTATTGCGCCATTCTGCAGGCGCGTTTTGCCCGCGTCCGCCCCCCAGAACGTCGATCGCCTTACCAATCGCCCCGAGCGCGAAATCAAGAACGACGCTGTCGCCGCCCGACTTCAACAGCACGAGATGGTTATCGACGTTACTTGTCTGAAGGAACGCGCTCTCCGTCGGTGACAGGTTGAGCGGCGCGAGTTCGGCTTCGGTATTGTAGGAGCTGGGGTAGATGAGACGCGTGACGGCGCTCTCCAATATGGCGTCGCCGGCGGCGCTGTTGATGATGTGCGACACACGCTGGGTCAGGAGAACGACCGCAACGTTTTTCTTGCGCATCGTTAGCATCCAGTCCTTGAGGCGCAGTTCGAAATACGCGTCGTCCAGCAGTTTCCACGCTTCATCAAGGACGAGCAGAGTCGGAACCTCGTCTTCTACGAGACGTTCCACGCGCCGGAAGACATAGCTCAGCCACGCTGTGCGAATAGCGTTGTTGTCGAAAATTTCTGTGAGGTCAAAGGCGGTGATCCTACTGTCGAAAGCGAGCGGATCGACGTCTTTGCCGCTGAAGAGCCAGCCGAACTGGCCAGTTTCGTCCCACCGGCCAAGCCGGTTGTGGAGGTCGCCCTGATCGTCCGTCGCACGCAGCTGAGTGCGGAACTGTTCGAAATTCTGGAGGCGGGGGTCAGCCGTCGCGTTGGCCTGAACGGCATCGCTGAGGGCCTGAACCTGCACCGGATTTAGTCGTCCGCCCTCGTTGCTGGCCAATGCCATCAGCCAATCCGACAGCCAGGCTGCGCCGCGGTTGTCCGCCTCCGCCCGCATTGGGTTGAAGCCCGTTTCCTGCCCCATACGTACGGAGGAATACGCTCCCCCCATGGCGCGGACCGCCATCTCAAAACCATTGTCCTTGTCGAAGATAATAGTGCGGGCGCCAAGCCGTTGGGCTTGGCTCAGCAGAAACGCGACGCCGAGGGTCTTGCCCGACCCGGTTTGGCCGAGCACGAGCGTATGAGCTACCGTACGCTGACCTGGCGTGCCTGGTAAATGGAAGTTGAAACGGAACGTCTCGCCGGATGCTGTCGGGAAGATTGTCACGCATTCGCCCCAAGGACATCGCTCCGGCGGGTTGCCTTTCGGCAAGCCGTGCATGGCGCAAAGTTCTGCGAAGTTCTGAGAGGAGATCATTGCCGCTCGTGTGCGGTAGCTGAAGTTGCCAGGATGCTGGGCGAAATAGACGGCCCGGGCGGAGAAACTCTCGCGAACGATTGCAGCACCAGCGTCCTGCATGGCGCGCGTGACATACGCCATGGCCTCCTCAAGCTCCTCTTGAGTTTCGCAGAAGACAGCGATGCTGCAATGATGGTCGCCAAAGATGACGCGACCGGATGCAACGTCGTCCTCGGCCAATTCGAGTTGTGCCATCAAGGAGACGGCCGCATCCTCTGCCGCCTTCATCTGCTTGCGCACACGCGCGATCTTGCCTTGGGCGGTGATGTTATCGATCGGTGTAAAGCTCTGTGAGACCACGGAATCGTAGGGTAGATTGAGCCTGTCGAGAATTCCGGGAAAGGTCTCGGTCGGATAGTCCTTTACGGATATGAGGGTCCCGTAGCGTTTGAGGCTGGGGTTGGGATGATCGCATTCAAAGACCCTGCCGCGGAACGTGACCATCGAGGTCGCCAGGAGGTCCGCGACCGGGACAAATTTCCTGCCCGCAACAAGACGCCCACTTGATCCATCGATCAGCGTGCGCAACATGCCGAGCCATTGGCCATCCAGGACGGTGAGACGACGAGGCTTTGCCTCGCTTAGACTGATCATGGAGGTTCTGATCATCTGATCGAGGCGGATCGCGCGCGCGGCGACCTCGTCACGGCTATAGGTATCCTTTTTCCCAAACAAATTGATGAATTTGGTCAGTTTTTTCGGTGGCCGTATCACCATGGTGACCATCGTGATGCGATCGCGCAGGCCGATGTTCTCAAGATAGTATTGCCAGCGCCGGTCAATCTCTTCGTTGAACGCATCTCCTTTGACCGCCCGCATGCTGGGCTGAGTTGCAACGGATATGCGGTGAACATAGTACCCAACGTTACCGCGCTGCTGCGCAATGAAGCGGGAAAACGCGTTACTCAGCTCCGCTGTCTGCCGGCTGTCGATTGTGTCGGCATTGACGCCTTCGACGACAAAGGCGCCCATTAGATCGCCATCCCGCAACATCAGGGTGACGTCGTCCACGCTGCTGAGATATGGAAGTTGGCTGGCAAGTTGGTCGCTTTTGTGAGCGCCTGGTCGCATCGCCCGATTGGGAGGCGACTCAAGCACGGTACACCAGTCCTTCGCCTTTCAGCAGTGCCGCACTCATCCGCGTGCTTTGCACGGTTGCGATGAAGACATCGATGATTTTTGGATCATAGGCGGCTAGAGCACGCAACGCGAAGTAGCCAGCCCCCCCCACGACCGCCAGATAGACGAACGATTTGGTTATAAGAAAGCCGAGCATCACGGCACATATAAGAACGACCAGATATGTGAGCGGCAACCCGGCAAAGGCGACCTCTCGCGTCAAGCCTATGAAAAGCGTTGTACGTTGAATGGCCTCTACTCCCTTGAAACCGTGAGGCAGCCGGCAGCCTTTAGAAGATGAAAAAGTGGCTGCGACGGATCGAAATCATTTTGCGGCCAGGCCATGGACGAAGCTGGCGCCGCCAAAGACGATCGCGATACCAACGATAACCGACACCGCGAAGGTCCAGTCCATCCGACCGGTCATGAATGAGAAGCCGACCGCGATGACAGCCAACGCCGAGATTGCAACCCCAATCGGGCCGGTGATCGATGCCACGATGGCGTCAAGGAATGATGTCACGCCGCTGAAATCCTGAGCGGCGCTTGGGCTGGCGAAAATGAATGTCAGGAAAGCCGCCGTACAAGCGACAGACAACAGCTTTCTACAATCCATGTCGATCATTTTCTTCATGTGTTTCCCTTCTGGAACGTATGTGACCACAATTTATGTGCAGTATGAAACTGATAACTTTTTGGATAATTCTTATTCATGCCTCTAGTTGGTTTGTCTTTAAGCTTATCGCCTTCTATGTTCCTTGTGACCATCGGTTTACGCATGCCGACGACATTCGTCACGGCTGATAACCAAAGGAGACCTCGCTATAAATTGTACTGCACTGCCGCTCGTATTCTCTGACACATGTGCCATTGACAGGTGCATTCGTCCAAGAGAAACGGGTTTCATTTGTAGTGTTACGTCATATTTCATTCGCAACAAGAGAGGACCTCGGCCCCGCGTGCGGAAGGGAATCGAGAGGAATGAAGCGGCCGAGATCGCACGGGCCATGGGCGTCATCGTGGAAGCCGAACGGCGGAGAACGGTCGAGCGTCAGGCGACTTGGCCGCTTGCAAGGACGATCCCGCACGACAGCACCTCAGCTCATCAGGCAACCTCACGATTGCGTTGAATCAGTTTAAGAGCTGATTGGGCGTTGGTCCCGCGCCACCGTGACGACTGCCTATGTCGCTTGCCCGATGAGGGCCCGCATGAGACTTGCAGCGTTTCGGTGGCCGAGAGCCACAGACGGGCTACAGGAAGATGCGCCACGGACACTTCGGCCAAGATGGGTCCAGAGCGCCGATTGATGAGCAACCCGTGAGGGCTCCCGGCACCGGGCACCATACTCCAGTTCAGTGAGGTGCATCCATGACCATTTTCGTCGGACTCGACTGGGGCGGCTCGAGCCATGCCGTCTGTGTCGTCGACGCTGCCGGTAAGGTCCTCGACCATTTTGTCGTGGCCCATGACCGCGATGGGCTTGCCGATCTCGTCGCGCGTTTGCGACGGCATGGGCCACCCGGCGAGACGCCGATCGCCATCGAACGGCCTAGCGGGTTGCTCGTCGACGCGCTGGTCGATGCCGGCTTCGTCGTCACGCCGGTCCATCCCAATGTCGTCAAGGCGTGCCGGCCGCGCTATCGCGCCGTCGCCGCCAAGAGCGATCCCGGCGATGCTTACATCCTCGCCGACATCCTGCGCACCGACGGGCACCGGCTGACCCCGCTCAAGCCGCAATCCGATGCCATCAAGGCACTGCGCGTGCTGGTGCGTGGCCGTGACGATCTCGTCGCCACAAGACTCGTCCTCGCCAACCAGCTGCGCGCCTTGCTCGAAAGCTTCTGGCCTGGCGCCGCCGGTTTGTTCGCCGACATCGCAAGCCCGATCGCACTGGCCTTCCTCCAGCGCTATCCCACACCTGAAAGCGCCAGCCGCTTGGGTGAGAAGCGCATGGCTGCCTTCCTTGCCCAGAACCAGTATTGCGGCCGGCGTAGTGTTGCCGATGTGCTCGGCCGGCTGCGCGCTGCTCCCGCCACAGTGGCCGCTGAAGCCGAGGCCGACGCCAAGGGTGAACTCGTACGTGCCATCGCCGTCACTCTCGAAAGCCTCGTCGCCCAGATCGGCAAGCTCTCCAGCCGCATCGAACATGCCGTTGCCGAACTGCCCGAAGGAAAGATCGTCATGTCCTTTCCGCGCGCCGGAAAGATCTGCGCTGCACAGATCACCGCCGAGCTGGGTGACGTGCGGGACCGCTTCCAGAGCCAGGAACACCTGGCCGCCGAGGCCGGCGTCGCACCAGTCACCTACCAGAGCGGTAAATCCCGCGCCGTTACATGGCGATGGGCCTGCAACAAGCGACTGCGCGCTGCGCTCACCTGCTTCGCCGACAACTCCCGCCATGCCAGCCCCTGGGCTGCCAAGGTCTATCACGATGCCAGAAAGCGAGGATGCAGACACCCTCATGCCGTTCGCATCCTCGCCAGAGCCTGGCTCAGAATCCTCTGGCGCGCATGGCAGGACGGCACATCCTACGACCCCAACAAACACCCCGCCGCTAGCCTCTTGCTCACAACAGGTTGACACAGGAAAGTCTCATCAGGTGGTCGTTTGCACAGTATCGTTGAGCCGGCCGTCATCTTATCGGACGTGAGATCGAGCCGGGCAGCTCGCCAAGACCAACTGCATGCGCGTCGGCGCGCGGCCCTGCCGGGTGTCGAGGAGCTTGCGCACCGACTACCGCAAATCGCGAAATGTCTTTGAGGCGAAGCACGCTCGATGTCTAACTAACACGTGGCTCAACGGCTATTGATGTGCCTTCAGTCCCGCCTCGCCGAATTTCGATTTACGGGTGTCTCGCTCCGTGCCTTTCGCGAGGTCGTGCCGGGACCCGGCGCCACCGGCGAAGGCGGTGAAGACAGTGTCGAGCGCCGGGCTGATGCGCCAAAAGGTGCAATCTGCCAGGCCACTCTATCAGGCGCTGGGAGATTGTTTCACGGAACGTATCTTCAGCCCTTCTGGGCAAAGAGCCTAGCGGTTTCCCGCCGGAATGGCGTTAACAACACTGGATTAGCGGTCTGACCTGCCAAGGGCTGAACCTCTTAGCGTCCGGGCAGAGTGCTTCTTACGGACATCTCGAACACGTCGAGCAGGATTGCCAGTCCGACCCCGCATGCGGTGAGGATGAGGCCGAACATGAAAATGCGGTTAGCACGTTCGAAAACCTGCCGGCGTAGCGAGCTGATTTCGAGCAGGATGGACAGGGCCCGCATCTGAAGCGCGATGCCGCCCAGGATCGGCACAACGGCGAAAAGATCATACAGCCGCCACGGCACCGGGTTCGCCGCCCAATGTGTGACGAAGCCCAGCGAGAATGCAAGTAAGATGCCGACGACGGTAACCGTGCCATTGCGGAACACAGTCTCGATCGGCTCCTCCTTAGGGTCCTGCTGGTCCAAGCTATCCTCCCTTACGGCAATCGGCCGATTGTTCGGGCGCCGGACGAATATCGCCCAAAAGCCAAAGCGGTTTCGTGAAGCGACATACAAGACAATCGCGCCAGAGGAAAGCCGCATAGATCACAGCGACGTCATCGGGCCCGACATGGACGTTGCGAAGCGGGGGCTGGCGTCGTCCTCCTTGATCATAGAGGCTCTGCAGCGGGTGCTGGCCGTCGTGCTGCCAAGGGTAAAACCCGCGGAGGCACCGGCGGCCGATGCCAATTTCGTTGTGATGACGGCCGTGGGTGCTTGAATGGCTGGAGGCTGACGGGCATTGTTTTGGCTGCAACGGTGGTATGTCGGGCCGGAAGGTGCGCTGGGATTTTGCTTGGTTTGGAGAGGCGATCCGTCCGCCACTGGATCCAGCTGTCGCGGCCAGAAAAGTTTCGACGACATCGACTTCGTAACAATCGGCCGCGCTGGAGCGCCCTCGCAAGGCCTGCACGCTTAAGCCATATGCATTGGCTGTCGCGCCTCGCTCCTGGGAAGGACCGTGCTTTTGACATTTGGCTGCCGGGTTTGTGCCGATACTGGACCGGCTTGAGAAGTTCGCTTCATATATTTTCTGGAAGATAGATGTCGAATGGCAGGAATGTCTGTCCCGGCGTCTTCGCGCAGCCGGTTTCGATGGCATTGGCCATCAGCGTCGTCAGCTCTTGGCAAAGGCGGTGCAGTGGCGTGGCGACCGCCATCGTGATGGTGCCATCTGCGAGCGCGGCCCGTGACTGCGGCGTGATTTCGTTGACGATGGCTACGATCTCCCTGAGTTCGCCCTCTTTCCTGAGCGCCGAGATTGCGCCATCCATGTCACCGCCGGCCACATAAAAGCCGACGAGCTCAGGTTCCCGCATCACATCCCGTGTTGCTTCGTAGGTCATCCGTCGTGTCTCGATGTCCATAAATACGTCAAACAGGTCGAACGTCGGCGCGTTCTCACGAATATAGGAGCGAAAGCCGATTTCCCGAAGCTCGTGACTCTGGTAGCGCTCGTTGACGGCAAGGACCGCGACCTTGCCCGGACGTTTTGCGACTTTGGAAAACATCCAGGCTGCTGTCCGCCCGACTTTACGGTTGTTGAGCCCAACATAGCCCTCGCGTACGCCGGCGGCGAAATCGGAAAGCAGCGAAAAAACCGGGATGCCTTTCGCCCTGAGTTCTTCGACGGCTGCCGTTATCGTTGGGTGGTCCGGCGCCACCATAGCAATGGCGTTGCAGCGGCCGCCAAGCTCTTGGAGAAGTGCGATGAGATCGCCCGGCACATCCGAGGGCGCGAACTCAATGCGGGAGGTACCATGAAACGCTTGTGCCGCATTTACTGCAGCCTCGACCTCGCGCGCGAATTCCTGGTAGAAATGCTGAGCCGGTTTTCTGAGGATAAAGCCGAGCCGATATCGCGGCGGGTTGGGCTGCGGGCGCCGCTCGACAAGGCCGACCCGGTGATAGCCAATGGTCTCGGCCGCCTTGTAGACCCGCAGCGCAGTCTGGTCCCGCACCGGAAGGCGAGCGTTCAAAAGCCTGTCAACGGTTGCCACGCTGACTCCAGCTTCGCGGGCAAGATCCGCAATCGTTGGTCGCTTGGCCATATCCTATTCTGTAAACATTATGAGGAGGGACGTTAAGCGGTGCTAGAGTTAAGAAATCCCTATTTGCACGCAGCTTGCTTATTCCGCAATCGGGCGACTGTCCTGAGAATCCGTTTTGAAATTCAAGCGCTCATGCGATCTTGGATGCCATACGAGCCGTTCTTGTCGGATCGACGGTTGATCTCGATCCTTTGTCCAGAGGGGCTGGCCTTCCATAACCTTACACCCAGCGTCCTTGCGCCGGCATTGGAGATATCGGAGAAGTTGACGATCAATAGGTGGCCCTTCGTAGCGACTGGAATGTGACGTTTTTGGTCCTAGCCCTTGTTCCGATGGCGGAGCCTTGACCCAACTGGCTGTCGATTACCGCCGTCGACGGGCTCGCGTCGCGTGCGGTTCGCTCAAGATCCGGCATTAGCGCCACGTTCTGGTTTGGAACAAGAACCACCGCGCTAACTTCCGAAACCAGCCATAGACCGTCTGCCAGATGGAAATGGTCGGAAGGTCCGCCAGCCGTAATTGAACGGTCCAGCCAACCGCATCCAATGTTCAACATCCGACCACCGCACTGCTTTGTCTCCAAAGCATGACCCAGCGTCGGATAAACCCACAGCAAGCCGATTTCAAAACCCATTCTGAGCCAAGTGGTCAAGGGCGAGTACAGCCATAGTCGAGCTGGAACATCGGATGCCATCCAACACTGATCGGGGCTGCTCAGATCTTCTCGAACGCGAGGACCAGCACATCGCGGTACGCAAACGGCTTTTTTCGTTTCTCGGCAACGATGGGAGAGACGTCGTGGTAAGTTTTCCTGTCATCGCAGACCAAGAAGTCATTCGGCCGCATCATTTCCACGGTTCCGATCGGCTGCTTGCCCGTATCCGTCACGGTATTAACGCCTCCGACGACGTTTAGACGACCGATCATATAGGAAACGATGAAATCGACGCCGTCCTGATGCAGCCCCTCAGGGGCCGGCAGGCCAGACACGCTTCCGCGTGCAACAATCCTGTAGGGATGAAGCTTGACGTTCCAGTGCCTGTGGCCGGTGGTTTTGGAAACGATGCGGCCGACGCCTTTCAGGATCTTGTCCAGAATCGGATGCTCAACAAATGTCCGCTCCAGGGGTTCAAAATATCGCAGGAAGCCGCCGTTCAATTTGTTGATGCTCTTGGACTGCTCGTATGGCGCGTTGGGTAGCAGACGAAACGAGCCAGCCTCTGTATCGAATTCGAAGGCACTGTACCGGCGAAACCGATAGGTCCCGCCGTCGCGCATGTATTCATCCAAAAGCAAGTGATTCCAATGATCCGCGAAGCCGACCCATGATGAACAGTCAGCAATATCAAATGCATCTTGCGTCCACTCGCATGGTGAAAACCACCAGCCGCAGGCGCCAAGACTTTCCACGCATTCGTGCATGTACTTTTCGTTTGTGCGTTTGCTTAATTCGTCCGGCATGGCTCTCTCGTTATGGCTTGAAGGAATGCTGGTTCGCGGCCCGGGACTCCCAAATGTCGCGGTCCCTGACATAGCGTGGCCTGTGCGCAATGATGGAGCGGGGCAGGAACCGTTTGCTATCGATCACATAGATCAACGTGCCGCCGACGCCTTCGAGGGCAGCAGCGATCGCGCTATCGCACATGGTGTGGCTGGTGCTGCCCCAATTTCCGGACACAGCCTCCTGCACCCAGGTCTGTTCTAGCCCCTGTTTCAGCATAATGGCTCGGGTTGGGAGGGAAGCCATCTCCAAGTGCCTGAGGGCATCCATGATAATAGCGGCTGCCGGCGCTTCGCGAATCTCCAAGACCTTGTCATCGGTGGAAATATGTTCAAGGCCGACAAAACGGCCATGACCAAACTTGCCGACGTCCTTGTTCAGCAGGGCAATCGCCTCCATCAGCGCAAGATCGCGCCCGTTCACGGAAACGAGATTGCCATTGCTGAAACGGAGCGAGATCTCCTCTGCCGGGAGATCGCCTGCCGTGTGGGTCCAGCAGAACGCTTCGTCAGGCATAACAAAGTCTTCGGGGTCATCCAGCGGCCCAGACTCGAATTCGCGGCACCAAAGATTTTCGTCCACACTCAGCTTGCGATCCATCATGAAAGTGAGCCCTGTTTCGGCGAGGGCCGTTGCTTTTTGCTGTCTTGAGATAGCCGACCGGACGTAGGGGGTGCCGAAAAGGCCCGAAAAGCCGTGCTGCTCAATACTGTTGTTAAGGCGGGCCAGGCTATTCTGTGACAGATTTGCCGTATGAAGGAGCAGTTCCGAACCAATGGTCGTCGCATGGTCCGCTACGGCTTTGGCGAGCACCGGTCTGCTCAACGAACTGCTCAGCGGATAAGTGCCAAGGTATCTGGCATGGGCGCGAATGGCCGGGTTGACGCCATGTTCGATGAAGGCCTCTCGACGATCAAGGCAAGTAAAGCGCGCCCCGAACTTTGCGGCCGTCTGCTCCAGAACCGGATGGTCGATGGACCCGCCCACGTCAACCGCGACGGCTTCGATATTCCGAAAGCCGAGTTGGTGTAGCCTGAAAATCAGGTAAGTACTGTCCAAGCCGCCACTGAACATCGTCACGACCGGCTTCGAGCGGTCGCCGAAGACCGCGACTTCTTCAAAGCTTTCAACACGACCCGTCGGATGTCTTAGGCAAGAATCAATGAGCATGATTATCGCTTTCTGGTTTCGAAAATGATGCCGGTGCAGGTTCCCGCGATAATGAGGCCGGCTCCAAGCATGCTTGGCACGGTTAGTGGTTCAGCCAGAAAAAGGTGAGCGACCAAGACGCCAAAGAGCGGTTCGGTACCCATCAGAAGGCTCACCCGAGTCGGCGTGCTGCCCCGAACGGCGGCGTTCTGAACATAGAATGCCCCGATCGTGCAGAAGAGTGACAGGAACACGACGGATGCCCAGAATCGACCACCGCCTTTGATCGCCAGTTCGGAAACGCCATTATCCACCAGCAGCAGCGCGATCGTAAGGACGGCGACAGTGGCGCCTTGGATCGCCGTCAAGGCAGCTGACGAAATATGGCGACCGTGCATGAGCCGTTTGGTCGTAACCACCATGATTGCTCGCAATACGGCGGCGCTAAGAACAAGAAGATCCCCGAAGCTGAAGCCGCTCATTCCTCCGGTTAGGGCAGCGACACCGACACATGAACATCCGGAGCCGGCGAGAACGCCAATCGGCGGCAACTTTCTTGAAAGTCCGTAGTCAAGGATGGGTGTGAAAACGACGCATAATGAGATGATGAGTGCGGTGTTCGTGGCACTTGTCAGGGACACGCCATAGGTCTCGGCCAGGAAAATCGCGAACAGGATGGCCCCAAGCACGGCGCCCCGGGCACAATCGCCCTGAACGACCGTCGCAATTTCCTTACGCGCGACAAACGACATGACGACTGCTGTGATCAGGAAGCGGTAAAAGATAATGACCAGAACAGGTGCGACGAGAAACGCGCCCTTCACCACCGGATAACTTGCACCCCAAACAAATGCGATTCCGACAGCGGCCACATCCGCCCAGAAAAGGCTCTTGGGTTGGCGCCCCTCCAGGATCGCGCGACTATTGCCGCCATTGCGCTTTGAATTTTTCTGCATCTTCCGCGTTAGCCCTGGCGATTTTCAGCGCATGCCGAGTGGCGCACGTAACGGGGATCGCAACAGGCGTGCCAACTGGGAAAAAGGAGTGCGAAAAAAGATATTCGTGTAATTGTTCAGTGACTTACGAGATACTGCAGGAAGCCGTATCGAACAGCATCGTGTCGCGGATGCTACAAAGCCACAAAGCCTACACAGTGTCGTTTGGCGTGCGCGACATCGGCGCTACAGTTGTCGTGAGAGGAGCATGATGAAAGCCGCCGGTATACAAACGACATCGTCACCATGATCGCAGGAGCATTCGCCGCATCATCGGGATTTCAAGAGGCGGGCCTCGACGATTTAGGCATCCGTGCTTGTTGCAGGACGAACGATCCACGTCGTTGCCCCGTGGGTGTCGAGGAGCTCTGATGCGCGCGCCTCTTTTGCTGCGCTCGGATCACGCTCTGATCGCGCATTTTGTTGCTGTGAGGACCAGAGGCAGGCGTACTGGGCATGAGAGGCGTTCAGACCCGAGCCAAAACTCTGTCTGCGGCCGTAGCGCGATACAAAATAGGGGGAAGATGCTCGGAGCGGCTTAACCCGACCGCGGCGCAGTGCCCCTGATGATCAGGGGATCACGCGGCACCATATGAACATGGTGCCGCGTTGAATTTCTGAAGTGTCAGAAGCGATAGGTGACGCCAGTGCCGATCAGCCAAGGATTGAGCTTGGCCTTGCCGGTGAAGTTCGTCCCGCCAATGGCTGTCTCGAATTTCGGCTCGAGAAAGAGCTTCTTGACGTCGAGATTGACGCCCCAATGCCGGTCCAGCGTGTAGTCGAATCCGACCTGCAAAGCGGCGCCAAACGCGTTCTTGACGTCGAGAGAGTCGGCGCTGCCGGTATTCTGGTTATAAAAGATCGTGTAGTTTGCGCCTGCGCCGACATAGGGCTTGAAAGCGCCGAAATTGGTGAAGTGGTATTGCAGCGTCAGGGTAGGCGGCAGCACCCAAGTCTTACCGATCTTGCCCAGGTCACCGATCGTTCCGCTGCCGTAGATATTGGCATAGGTCGTGCCAAGTATGAGTTCAGCGGCGAGATTGTCGGTGAAGTAGTAAGAAAGGTCTAATTCCGGAATTGCCGTATTCGAATAGGAAAGGCCCGAGCCTGGAACTCCGTCGACGTAACCCTTGTCGTCCGTGATCACTCCCAGCGCGCGCAGGCGAACTTGCCAAGGACTAGGTTCGACCACATCGGCCGTGCCGTGGGTCAGATCCGCAGATTGTACATCCGCGGCCGCTGCCTGCTGCTGCCCTGTCACGACAAGCGCGATGCCAAGCGTCATTGCGCGTCCCAGCCCTATCCAGTCTCTCATCCTGCTCTCCATAAATCCGAAATTCGGGTGCGCGGCAGCTATGTCAGCAGGGGCGAGACGCTCGGTTGATCTAGATCAATGAGGAGAGACAATTATTTGAAACGACACCTTTCTTAACAAAACTTTCATGTGACAACTCACTGACGCACGTCCGCACGAAAGCCAGGCAAGGGTTGTTGCGTGGCAAGCATTCGCCACGCTTGAAGAGCTCCTTTCGACATGAGCGGCATCCGCGCGGTGATGCCTCCAGGAACGGGTCGCGAGGTCCGCCTGTTGCCCAGTACAGTCGTTCATGATTCCGTGTCGCCGAATCACGGACGCCTGACGATTCGGGACAATGGATTGCGCGGCCACGCAAAATCGGCTGATCAAGACCGTCACTGCCAGGCGCTGGAAGCGCTAGTAGATTCCGCCCGTTTCTGCAGAACCTGGTCGGATCATTCTTCCACAAGAAATATTCGTTTCGACCACAAGAGCGGCTCGCACGCGGAACCCTCTTTGGGCTGGCCAGCATCTCGATCCTGGCGTTGCTTCCGCTGGTTGCCCGCGATCAGTTGAGCGCAGGGCCAATTGCATATGGCATCCTGATGGCCGGCTTCGGCACCGGAGCGTTCGCCGCCGGAATCTGCAACAACGTTCTGCGGCGATCGCTGTCTCAAGAGCGGCTGATCACGGTCGCTTGCATCGCTTCTGCAGCCTGTTCACTCGCTCTTGCCCTACCTCTTCGCTTGCCGTGGCCGCTATTGCACTCGCGCTCGGCGGCGCGGGTTGGGTCGTTGGACTGGCCTGGACGTCAGCGTGCAGTTGTCGAGCCCGCGAACGGCGACGGGTTCAAAGTCGCGTCGGTGCTCGGCACTGGACCCTGCAGCGTGACCTTCAGGAACCTTGCCGATGGACGGAGACTTTTCGTACGCCGACCTGGACGGACTACCTACGTCTAAATCATCGACTTCCCGCTGCGGACAGGGAAGTGGACGGGCGACTGCTCGAATTGAATGCGAGTCAGGTTGGCCCTCAAACGAAGCTTTCAATTGAGCGACCGACAGGCCCGGCCCGCAAACGCCATCAACCGACGCCTTTTTTCTCCCGCCCTTGAGCCGCTTCGTGAGCGTGAGGCAGCTAATGCATGTCGCCCGGAAGTGTCCTCGGTTCCGGGACAACCACATGCATAAAATCAGAAGCTTACAGCAGGTCGGGCGAACCCTATTCGCCGCGAAAGCTGGTAGGGTTCACTGCGAGTAAAAAGAATCGATCGTAGGTCACACAACGGGCGGCAAACCGATGCCTCGCCGCCTGACGGCTGCCGGGAATGACGTGAAAACGCGGGCGCCAAAACGCTGCGGGCGAAGTTCGAATTCCAGCGCGAGCCATTCACCGGGTCCAGAACAGCAATCGGCCGCAAGCATCCAGAAGTTTGGAAAGTGTCGAGGAGGCTGGCGTGATCGCTGGCTCCTACCCTTATATAAGTTTCTGAACGCCGCCGAATGAGCCTAGCCTTGAGCCTTTCCGCGGCTCGAATGGGCGGAGGCGATCGACTTCATCGCGGGGGTCGAGTCCACCAATATGCCGGCCCTTTCGGAAAAGCCGACGAAGGCATTACGGGCAGTGCTTACGGGTTTGTGCCCATCGTGTGCGTCATAGCACACCCGAAGGGCGGTCTCGTGTATCAGGTCTCTGCGGACTTCCGGCCATTCGTCGAGAAATTCGATTGCGTCCGCAAGGCTGGCAATCTCTTGCACGATGTGCGTAGCGCGCTTCACGAAGATGGAGCTGCTGAAAACGTCAGCGTTCATTCTTTCCTCTCAAACCTGCTGGACGATCGTTCTGAAGAGGCGACCGCCTCGAAGCACGCCGAACATCGCAGACTATTCTGTCCGGGCGATGACGTTCACGAGACAATCATGCTCACCATGGCCAATTCGCCTTCTTTTTGCGGCATGATCGGCAGTGGCATGGGACTGGGCAGTGCCTTTGGCTGAAGGCCGCCGGCGCTGGCTGAACCCGGCTTTAAAATCGAGTAGCAGTGCAGGCAAGCAGCAGTGTGAGCAAGCCCTGATCGCTCTCAATCGCAACGCAGGATTTGCGCTCGAGCGCGGCGGCCACAAAGCGCGCCGAGCGACAGCTGGATGAGCCTCACCCCGCAAGCTGCAGACAGGCGTCCATTGCTGTCTTCCGTTTATCGGCCTTGCGGCTGAATCCCGCAGCAAGATTGTGGCGACGTCATTGCATCGAAGACGATCCGCTCGGCGCCACGCCGGCCAACCTGAATGACAATTGGCCTCGCAGAATTGGAGCCGGCCATGTCACCCCTCGTCTACCCCGCCATTCGGCAAAGCCGTCTACCTGGACGTTGCTCCCAACCGGTACCCCTTGTGCTGTTATCACCATGCTCGCCCTGTGCCTTCCGGAAGCGATCCGCGGGGCAGAAAGGCAAGGCACAGCCTAGATCCCCACTTTGGTGCATGTATATCCATGCCCTAATGCCTTGCCGGTGCACCGAAGTGCTGGCGGGCGGCACGGCCCCACCAACCGTGGAGAGTTTCAAACCCGCTGCATCTGCCAATTGCGCTTCATCCGCACGTGACGGCCGCTTCTTGGAGATCTGCCGGGAGCTGAGGATTTTGCGAATGGGCCAAGCCAAGCCACGTACGGCTTCAGCGAGAGCAGCGATGGCCAGCAGACGGTATTTTCTCTGTTTACTGAGCGGCGATAGCAGCCGTTTCTCGCTCAGCCTGCCTTTCGGCATAGAGCTTTAAATCCAGCCACATAATCGGAGCTGGCGATTCGGTATTTTTGGCCGTCTCTAAAATGGTGAAGCCGCGTCCAACATAGAAGTCGATCGACTTCCGTTTCGCGTTCACGATCAAAAAACGACATCCGACAAATGGGCAAATACGATCCAGGCTCACGGAGAATGCGAGCGCGACCAGATCTTTTCCAATGCCGCGCCCCCGCAATTCATCATTGACAGCTAAACGTGCAATTCGAACGGCTGGCTGGGATGGGTAACGGTCAGCGCGCGGTTTGTCGGCAATTGGGTACAGTCCCTTCACCGCGATTTCAGCGCTCATCAAACTCATATAACCGAGGATGCGTTTGTCAGCCTCATCCGCCGGAACGGCGACGTAAGTTTGCGTAATAAAGGAATTGCCAGCTTTTTCAGCATCACGCCGAAAAAACGTCTTTAGCGGCAAATCTTCCTCACCAGACAAGGAAAAGGGCGACTTGCAGTCGCCCTTTTGCAATGCTCTGATTGTGAAATCGAAATCGTTATCTGCCACGATCCTTGACGCTCGCTGCCTTCACGGTGACTTGACCGCTCCGGCTCATTTGGTTGAGCAATTCGCGGCCCCTAGCTAGCGTTCTCTCGGCGTTGGCCGATGGTTTGCCAGAGTCAACTTGACGGACGAACGTATCGGCATCGCGACCAGACAGCTTGATCCCACCGAAGTCACGGGACAAGACGGCCATATGCGCCTCCATTCGTTGTTGCGATGTAGCATTATCAAGCCACAATCACGTTATCAACGTCTAAATAGGTGCTTGGTTTCTAAACCAAAGCCCAAATTCGACAACGATCGTTTAAACGTGATCGAAACGCAAATCACACCGAAATGCGTTTTTTGTAAGAGCCGCGCTTTCCGGTCTTCGGAGCAATTGCGCCCATCTTCTCGCAAAGAGCGTCCATCGACCACAGCGTTGCAATACCCCACCGGCCATTGCCGGCGACGTTTCAGCGTCTCGTGAATGCGAATGAAGTTGTGCCGGACGGTGTACAGCGCGAGCGTATCCACGTGGTTTTCGAACTTCTTTGAGAACCCGTTCGTCAGGCGCGGGAAGCGGCGCATCTGCGCCGTGGCTTCTGCCGCTCGAGATGCGACGTGCTGACATACGCCAGATCGGTCTCGCCTTCGATGCGCGTCTTCACCGCGCCGACCGTCGGCGGGGCTATAAATTGGCAAGACGCTCTTTCACACCATCCATGAAAGCCAGCGCATATTCAACCTAAGACTCCCGCACGGCTGCGCTGTTGACGTGCCTACCGACGTGGTGCAGGCTCTATTAAATCGATTGTAGACCGCTTCGTTTGTGCAGCCGTCTCCAACAAATAGGGAGCATGGACGACAACGCAAAAGGAATCAGGAAAGGCGGATCAGTGGGCACGGCCAACGACATCAAAGCGGATCTGACCGCGGTTGTTGTCGCTGTGAACGGTCATGAGCCTCGCGTTCTCACGATCGGACAGGCAAACGCGCTGCCCTCCGGCCCATTTGAGCTCAGCCACCGTTCCCTTCAGTCGGGACTCAGATCATGGGTGGAAGAGCACACGGGGCAGCCCTTGGGCTATATCGAGCAGCTCTACACCTTTGCCGACCGTGACCGGGTCGGCACCGGGCAACGTGTGATCTCGATCAGCTATCTCGCGCTCACTCGAGAGGAAGAGGCAACGCATTCGGCCAGGCGTCGCTGGCAGAGATGGTACGACTATTTTCCTTGGGAGGACCACCGCTCCGGAACGCCATTTGCTGGCGAAGGTTTTGCGACCGCGCCTGTTCAAGTGGGCGGACAGCGCAGCCAACAGTGAAATGTGCCGAGAACGCCGGCGGCGGACGGCGGCTGCCTTCGGCTTCGACGAGCGGCCATGGAATGAGGAACTGACACTCCAGCGCTATGAGCTGCTCTACGAAGCAGCCATGGTGGAAGAGGCGACCAGCGAGCAGCCTTTGGCTGCTCTGTCGCCGGCGGCAGGGGAAACGATGATCGCCGATCACCGCCGGATTCTGGCTACGGGAATTGCGCGGTTGCGCTCCAAAATCAAATACCGGCCCGTGGTCTTCGAACTGATGCCGCCGGTCTTCAGTCTTCTGCAGCTACAGCGAACCGTGGAGGGCTTGGCGGGCGGGCTCCTCCACAAGCCGAACTTCCGTCGGTTGATCGAGCAGCAGGAATTGGTCGAGCAAACCGGCGAGACCACCACCGATACGGGCGGTCGACCGGCTAGGCTTTATCGCTCCCGCCATGCGGTTCTCGACGAGAGGACCGTCGCCGGGACCAAATTGCCGCTAACGCGGGCTTTATAATACGCTTATATTCACGGCAAGAATATGCCTATTTATATTCATATTGAGTATAAGCGGGTATCGATGACCACTGAGTCGCTATCGCGGGCATTTTTGTAAGAGCGCGTCCTGCGCGTGATTCCGCTGATCGAGTGGTCGGCATTTTCCGACGATATCGACGCCATTCTCGCGCTGAAGCGCGAGCGCACCGCCGTGATCCCGGCTCACAATAATCAGACGCCCGAGATTCTCCACTGCGTAGCCGACATCGTCGGCGGCCGTCTGGCCCTCGCCCGGAAGGCAATGACAGTCGACGCCGATATCATCGTGCTCGCTGGCGTGCATTTCATGGCCGATTCGGCGAGCTTCTCAATGCGGACAAGACGGTGCTCATTCCAGACATCAGCGCCGGCTGCTCGCTGGCTGACTCGATCACGCCCGCAGATGTCCGGCTGCTGCGCGAGCATTACCCGGCTGTTCCAGTCGTAACCTATGTGCTGGCGGACTGCGCGCCATAAGCGTTGACACGGAACGTGCGGAGCGCCAAACAGAATGTCCACCTCGATTCAAGCAGCGGCTTGATGCACCGCTTCAGGACGTGGCCATGGCACCTGGAGATTGTCTATCAGCCGTGTTTGGCCAAGCCAGGCAGCGACGAGCAGCCGCGCTGGCCGATCCAATGTGACGATCGAGGCAAGGTCACCATCCGCGCGCAGTTCGAGATACTCGACCTTCGAGAAGCCGGCGGCGAGGATCGCCTCTCGACCGTCAGTTAGCGCACGCCCTACAGATTCTCCCGAATTCACTTGCTTGGCGGTTTGGACCAGGATTTCAGCCAGTCGAGGCGCCCTGTTGCGCTCGGCCAAAGACAGTCGCGTGTTGCGCGACGACATTGCCAAGCCGTCGGCTTCGCGCACCGTGGGGCAAGCGACAATCTCGACCGGGATATCGAGGTCACGGACAAGCTGGCGCACGATCTGGAGCTGCTGAAAGTCCTTCTCGCCGAAAAACGCCAGATCGGCGCCCGTCTGCAGAAGAAGCTTTGTGACCACGGTCGCAACGCCATCGAAGTGGCCAGGCCGAAAGGTGCCGCAAAGCCCCTCGCTCACACCGCTGACCGAAACTGTGGTCGCAAAGCCTTGCGGATACATATCGGCTGCATCGGGAGCATAAAGGATATGGGCGCCAACTGGCGCGATCTTGGCCGCGTCATCATGTTCCGTGCGCGGATAGGCGGCCAGATCATCGGCATTGTTGAACTGCTTCGGGTTGACGAACAGCGTCACGATCACCCGATCAGCCTTGGCCAGCGCGGCCCGCACGAGACCAAGGTGACCTTCATGCAGAGCGCCCATGGTTGGCACAACGGCGACCCTGAGGCCCTCGCGGCGCCAAGCGGCAACGATGCTGCGCAGTTCGGAGACGATCCGGACGATCGCGGTGCTCATGTGCATTCTCCTCCAGTGACTGTGCCCGGCTCATCGCCGAAGACGTGATCAGCGGCCGGGAAGCGGCGTTCGCGCACATCTTTTGCGTATGCCGCGATCGCTGCGTCGGCGCCCTTCCCCAACTCTGCATAGCGTTTGACAAATTTCGGCCGGAAGGTGCCGAACAGGCCCAGCATGTCATCGACAACCAGGATCTGACCGTCGCAGGCCGGCGATGCACCGATGCCGATTGTGGGAATCGCAATTTCCTGTGTAATCAGCCGAGCAAGAGCTTCCGGTATTTTCTCGAGTACGACGGCGAATGCGCCAGCCTCGGCCACCGCCGTTGCATCGCGCAGGATCTGTTCGGCATCCTCGCCTTGTCCCTGAAGGTGATAACCCCCAAAAGCATTGACGGCCTGCGGCGTCAGTCCGACGTGGCCGATCACGGGTATGCCGCGTGCGGTCACAAACCGGATTGTCTCCGCGACGCTTTCGCCGCCTTCGAGCTTGACCGCCGCCGCCCCGGTTTCGGCCATAACCAGGGCCGCATTGCGGAACGCCTGCGCGGGGCTTTCCTCGTAAGAGCCAAAGGGCATGTCGACGACCATCAGAGCGCTATGAAGTCCGCGCCGCACCGCCTTGCCGTGCAGGATCATCATTTCGAGCGTGACGCCAACAGTGGAGGACATGCCGTGCAACACCATGCCGACACTGTCGCCGACCAGCACCACGTCGCAATGGCCGTCGACAAGGTTAGCGACGGGCGTTGTATAGGCCGTCAAGCAAACAAGTGGCGTCTTGCCCTTTCGCGCCGCGATAGCCGGGGCGGTCAATGCGTTCGATCCTGCGGTTGCGCTCACCAGGTCTCTCCTTCCCCTGCGTCAGCGGGAGGGAAGCATGTGCCACATTTTTGTGCAGTTGCGAAGAGAGAATTTGCAGCGCACAATCATTTGCCGGCGACATTCATCGTCGCGACCAATTCGGCGACTCGGCGCTCAAACTCTGCGCCACCAGTTCGGCAAGCGTTTCTCTGTAAAGGCCGCTGCGCTCTCAGCAGTTGCCTGCGAGGGAGCAGACGGTCGAGGACGATCAAACGGGCAACCAAGCACGCGCATCTCTGATTGACATCAGAACAACGCTGGTTATTTGTGGCGTCGGAAAGTGGATGGTGTTTGCTGTCCACTTCGCGGGTGGCGTCCGTTCCAGCATAGTCCGCCAAGTGTCTATCGGCAAGGGAGCCGATCCGGTCGCAGCCTACCCGGTAAAAACAAGGAAGCCTGATGAAGACTATCGTTATCTGCTCCGGCGGATTAGATTCCGTCACGCTCGCCTATAAGGTCGCTGCCGAAAGAGCCCTCACCCGCCTCGTGTCGTTTGACTACGGTCAGCGCCATAAAAAGGAGCTGGACTTTGCGCGCGGCTGCGCCGCGCGCCTCGGCGTGCCGCACGATATCGTCGATATCACCGCGGTCGGCCGCCGACTAACCGGATCGGCGCTGACCAGCGGCGGGACGGTCCCCGAAGGACACTATGCGGAAGACAGCATGCGCGTGACTGTCGTACCCAATCGTAACGCGATCATGCTGGCGATGGCCTTCGGTGTAGCCGCCGCGGAACAGGCAGATGCCGTAGCGGCAGCGGTCCACGGCGGCGATCATTTTATCTACCCGGACTGCCGCCCGGCTTTCGTCGAAGCCTTCGAGGCCATGCAGCGCCACGCGCTGGAGGGACTGGCGAGGATCGCCCTTTACGCGCCGTTCTTGCAACTGAGCAAAGCCGATATTGTCAGTGAAGGCGGACGACTGGGCGTGCCGTTTGCACAAACCTGGTCGTGTTATCAGGGCGGCGCTCATCATTGCGGTCGTTGTGGTACCTGCGTCGAGCGGCGCGAGGCCTTTCACCTCGCTGCACAAAACGATCCAACATCTTACGAAGACCCCGATTACTGGATCGAAGCTTGCCAGGAATACCGGGCAACGCAACGACAATAGGGCGCAGTCATGTACACCATCGCCAAGCGTTTTGCCTTTTCGGCGTCACATGTGATCGGCGGCCTGCCGGCGGAGCATCCTTGCTCCCGACTGCACGGCCACAACTACGAAGTCGAGGTCGTCTTACAGTCGGCCGAGCTTGATCCGGTCGGCTTTGTCCGGGACTACCGCGAGCTTTCGGAGATCAAGGCGCTCATCGACAACACCTTGGATCATCGCCACCTGAACGAGGTCCTCGGACATGATCGGACGACCAGCGAGGTCATAGCCAAGTGGCTCTTCGACTGGTGCAGTGAGCGCTGGCCGGAAGTCGCGGCTGTGCGCATCAGCGAGACCCCGAAAACGTGGGCGGAATACCGTCCATGAAGGGGAGCATTCGCATCAGCGAGATCTTCGGTCCGACGGTCCAGGGAGAAGGTCCGCTGATAGGGCGCCCGACTGTATTCGTACGCACGGGCGGTTGCGATTATCGCTGCCGCTGGTGTGATACCCTGTATGCGGTGCTGCCCGAGTTCCGTGAAGACTGGACGCTGATGACGCCGATTGCAATCCTGGCGGAAGTGGAGCGGCTATCGAGTTCTGCGCGGGTGCTCGTGTCGCTGTCGGGCGGCAATCCTGCACTCCAGCCTCTGGTTCCTCTCATCGAACAGGGTCACCAGAAGGGATACACCTTCGCCCTCGAGACTCAAGGCAGTGTTTCGCAGCCTTGGTTTGCCGCGCTCGACTGGCTCACTCTTAGCCCGAAGCCGCCGTCGTCGGGGATGGCAACCGACTGGCAGGCCCTCGACGATTGCGTCGCGGCGGCAAAGAGCGGAACGCAATGCGTCCTCAAGGTGGCTGTGTTTGACGACAATGACTACGACTATGCCCGCCTGGTGGCGAACCGGTATCCGGCTCTACCGATTTATCTGCAGATCGGGAATCCTGCTCCGCTGATCACCCATGCGGGTCCTGGCAGCGAAGAGGCCGACATCGAGGATTTGATGCGGCGCTTCCGCTGGCTTGTCGACAAGGTCGCGGTGGATGGCTGGTTCACGGCAACGGTCCTGCCGCAGTTGCATGTGTTGGCCTGGGGCAATAGACGCGGCGTCTGACGGATGCGGACCATCCTGGCTAGCTTTCTTAGCTATTCGATGGAAGAGCTGGCTGGCCTATTTTGACCGTCTGCGGGACTCCGGTGTCCTGCTGATATCGGTGCAACAGGACCGACGGGCGTTCCCAGGAGCTCCCGATTCAGGAGGGCCCTTCTTCTCCGTGTTCATAACCCTCCGGCGAGCCCGGGCAAGGCAAGCGTCGAGGGCCGCAGTCAGCGGACGGAACGCGGTCAAAGCGATTGTTCCTGAGCTTTTATATCAGAGTCGGTATTCGGGTAATTGATCATCACCGATTGATCCAGGGCCTTGCGAGTTCTCGCTTTTGCTTCAAAGGTCGTGGGAGATCAGCCACGGGAGCACCCATAATTGGCTATAGCCGCCAAGCTTCGCTGCGACGCGCTGATCGAGAATGCCACTATGATTGCACTCGGTCTCGATCCCGCATTCCGTTCATGGCGCTTCCCACATCTCACGGTTGGCAACATTGAGCTTGCCTTCCCTGGCGTTACCTACCGCAGGCGTCGCGTTTGGGCCAGTTTTGTGCCACTGCGAAGAACAAAAGTGACCCGTACTGGTATGCGGTTAACGCGCGCCCCGGTATAGTCCACGTCCATCTAATCGGTTTAGCCGCGTCACCTCAGAGCACGGCCACGTTCTGCAACCATGCACGACCAAGCAACACGAAACAAAAATAGCAGCGCTCGGAGGGGCCGCGGCATCAATGCGGACTTGATCGCGGTTGTCGCCGCCGCGTCCGACCGGGACCCTTGCGTCCTCACCATCGGGCAACGGGATGCCCTACCCTCCGGCCCGTTCGAGCTCAGTCACCGTTCCCTACAGTCCGGCCTGAGGGACTGGGTCGAGCAGCAAACCGGCCACCCCCTGGGCTACATCGAGCAGCTCTATACCTTCGCCGACCGCGATCGGGTCAGCACTGGGCGCGAGCAGCGCAACATCTCCATCAGCTATCTCGCGCTCACCCGGCAGGAAGCTATTGCCGCATCCAGCAAATCCCACTGGAAAAGCTGGTACGAGTATTTTCCCTGGGAGGATCACCGCTCCGGGACGCCAGCCATCCTAGACGTGTTGCGGCTACGACTGATTGAGTGGGCGGACAGCGTCAGCGACGCCGCTGCGCGACGCGAGCGGAGGCAGCGTGCCGCGATTGCGTTTGCTTTAGACAAGCGCCCCTGGGACGAGGAACTCACGCTCCAACGCTATGAGCTTCTTTTTGAAGCCGCTTTGGTCGAAGAGGCCGGCGGCGGGCCGGAACCAACTTTCCCTGCGCCTGCCGCAGGCAAAGCGATGGTCGGCGACCATCGCCGGATTCTCGCAACAGGCATCGCGCGGCTGCGCTCCAAGATCAAATACCGGCCAGTCGTCTTCGAGCTCATGCGACCGAGCTTCACGCTGCTGCAGTTGCAGCGAACCGTGGAGGCGCTCGCCGGTCGGCTCATCAACAAGCCGAACTTCCGCAGGCTGGTCGAGCAGCAAGAGCTGGTCGAAGAAACTGGCGAAAGTGCCCTCGATACGGGCGGGCGCCCGGCGAAGCTCTATCGCTTCCGCCGCAATGTCCTCGATGACCGGGCAGTCGCCGGGACAAAATTGCCGCTCTCACGGGCTTGACACCTTTATAGTCAGCGTAGATATATGCCGCTTATTGTCAGCCGGAATATAAGCGGAGGCGCGGATGACTGGCGCGTTACCAACGGCCGCGTTTCTGTATGAGCGCGTCCGACGAGTGATCCCGTCAATCGAATGGCCGGCTTTCACCGATGACATCGATGCCATCCTTGCGCTCAAGCGCGAGCGCAACGCCGTGATCCTGGCCCACAACTACCAGACCCCCGAAATCTTCCATTGCGTGGCCGACATCGTCGGCGACAGCCTGGCGCTCGCCCGCAAGGCAATGACGGTCGACGCCGACGTGATCGTGCTTGCCGGCGTCCATTTCATGGCGGAGACCGCAAAGCTTCTCAATCCCGACAAGACCGTGCTCATTCCAGATCTTGCCGCCGGCTGCTCGCTCGCCGACTCCATTATGGCCGAGGACGTGCGCCAGATGCGGCAGCGCTATCCCGGCGTTCCGGTCATCACCTATGTCAACACCTCCGCCGCCGTGAAGGCCGAGTCCGACATCTGCTGCACCTCCGGCAATGCGCTCGCAGTGGTGAAGTCGCTCCGCGTGCCGCGCGTCATCATGCTGCCCGACGAATATCTGGCAAAGAACATCGCAGCGCAAACCAAGGTCGAGATCATCGCCTGGAAGGGACGCTGCGAAGTACACGAGCGCTTCACGGCGGCCGACATTCACGAACTGCGCGAGGCGCATCCGGGCGTCACTGTGCTTGCCCATCCCGAATGTCCGCCGGAAGTGGTCGCCGCAGCCGACTTCGCCGGCTCGACAGCGGCAATGTCCGACTACGTCGGACAGCAGAAGCCGGCGCGAGTCGTGCTGATGACCGAGTGTTCGATGAGCGACAACGTCGCGGTCGAGCATCCGGACGTGGATTTCGTGCGCCCCTGCAATCTCTGCCCCCACATGAAGCGCATCACGCTCGCCAATATCCGGACCGCGCTCGAGGAGAACCGCCACATCGTCACGATCGAACCGCGCATCGTCGAGCGGGCCCGCTGGGCTGTCGAGCGCATGCTCTTCGTATGACGCCGGCCATCCATGACATTCGCGGGGCGCCGGTCATTGTCGGCGCGGGCATTGCTGGCCTGCTGACGGCGCTTCATCTGGCGCCGGAACCGGTCATCCTTCTCTCCAGGACGCCGCTTGGAACGGATGCTTCGAGCACGCTCGCCCAGGGCGGGCTTGCAGCCAGTCTCGGCGAAGACGACAGCCCCGAACTGCACCTCGCCGATACGCTGGCCGCCGGGAACGGGATTTGCGACGAAGCAATAGTCAGGCGGGTGGTCGAGGCCCTACCGTCAGCCATCGATCACCTCATTCGTCTGGGTGCTCCCTTCGACCGCGCCTTGGACGGGAAGCTGCGGCTTGGCTTGGAGGCAGCGCATTCGCGGCGCCGGATCGTGCACGCCGCAGGCGACGCCACCGGCCGCGAGCTGTTCGGGGCGTTGCTCGCCGTCGCGCGGCGGACACGCTCGATCACGATTATGGAAGGCATGACAGCCCTGCGCCTGGTCGTGGCGGAGGGCAGCATTGTGGGACTTTCGGGGGTCCTGCACACAGGCGTCCTCGCATTGCCCACGCGCCGTGTGGTGCTTGCGACCGGCGGTATCGGCGGCCTCTTCAGCGACACCACGAACCCGCTTTCCTCGTTCGGACACGGGCTGGCGCTGGCCGCCTGTGCCGGCGCGGAACTTGCCGATCTCGAATTCGTCCAGTTCCATCCGACCGCGCTCGATACTTCGCGCCGGCCGATGCCGCTTGTCAGCGAAGCGGTGCGCGGCGAAGGCGCGGTGCTGGTCGATGAACATGGTCAGCGGTTCCTGGCCGATACGCCCGGTGCCGAACTCGCGCCGCGCGACGTGGTCGCGCGGGCGATCTCAGCCCAACTGGCCTCAGGGCATCGTGTCTATCTCGACGCCCGGCAATGCCTCGGCCAGAAATTCACGAAGCGCTTTCCTGCGATCGACGCCGCTTGCAAGCAGGCCGGCATCGATGCAGCCGTGGAGCCGATCCCCGTGCGTCCCGCGGCTCACTATCACATGGGCGGCGTGGCCGTTGACGCGGAAGGGCGCAGTTCCGTTGGCGGGCTGTGGGCCTGCGGCGAGGTTGCTTGCACCGGATTGCACGGCGCCAACCGGCTCGCCAGCAACTCGCTGGCCGAAGCGGTCGCAACAGCCGCCTGGGTTGCGAAGAGCGTCGCCGGCACCTGCGCCGGCTGGCAGTGGCCCAGGCTTCCCGCAATGGTGTCCGCGCGACCGGATCCCTCGCCTATACGCCAAGTGGTCTCCAATGCACTCGGCATTGTCCGCGATGGCAAGGCGCTGCGCGATGCGGTCGCTAACTTGCTGCCGATCGCCGTCAGCGAGACGGCGGCGGCCGACCCGGCGCTGGTTGCCCTGTTGATCGCGATCGCAGCCTTCCGGCGCGAGGAAAGCCGCGGCTCGCATTACCGATCCGATTTCCCTGGGCGCGATGCTGCAGCCCTCGCGTCGCGACTGACGCTGTGCACAGCCTTTGAGAATGCCGTCGCGCTCAACTGGCAAGCCTCGGAACGGAGCTCCTGGTAATGAATTCACTTGCACCACTTCCCCAGATCATCATGGAGCCGATCGTGCGCAATGCCCTGCTGGAAGATCTGGGCAGAGCCGGCGACATCACGAGCGATGCGGTCATCCCGGCCGATTGCAAGGCGACCTTTGCGTTGAACGCGCGGCAGGGCGGCGTTGTTGCCGGGCTCGATCTGGTGATGTTTGCCTTCCTCTTGGTCGATCCCGGGATCAGCATACAGTTGCGGTGTCCCGAGGGCGGCAAGGTTTCGTCCGGCGAAACGATCGCCATCGTTAACGGACCGGCGCGCAGCCTGCTCACAGCGGAGCGGACGGCGCTCAATTTTCTGTGCAAGCTGAGCGGTATCGCAACGGCCACCGCCGCGCTTGTAAACGCGGTGCGCGGTCATAAGGCAAAGATCGTTTGCACGCGAAAGACCACACCGGGTCTGCGTGCGCTGGAAAAATACGCCGTGCGCGCCGGCGGTGGCGCCAATCACCGCTTCGCGCTCGACGACGCCGTGCTCATCAAGGACAACCATATCGCCCTTGCCGGCGACATCCGCACCGCAATCGAGCGGGCGCGCGGCGCGGTTGGCCATATGGTCAAGATCGAGGTCGAGGTCGACACGCTGGATCAGCTGGACATGGCGCTACAGGCGAGGGTCGACGCGGTGCTCCTCGACAACATGTCGGTCGAGGACCTTGCCCAGGCCGTGGCAATGGTCGGTGGCCGCGCGATCACCGAGGCTTCGGGTCGGGTGACACGAGCGAGCGTAGCTGCAATTGCCGCGACCGGCGTCGACCTCATATCGGTCGGCTGGCTCACCCACAGCGCGCCGATACTCGACATCGGCCTGGATATGCCGGCCGACCGGAATTGCAGCAGACGTTTGAACTGAGGGAAAGGACATGAACCGGAACCCTAAGAACGCCTTTGGTCGCAGGCAAAGCTGCGCCACTTCGTCTTCAGTTGCAGCTTCACCGATTGCCGACGAAAGCCCGTGCGCTGAAGGGCTATACGGTTCAAGCGGTGAAGCGATCCGACAAACAAAAGACCGCGTCGAAGCACTTGGCTTCCTCATCTGCCGACTCGACGAGTTGCGCCAGATGGCTGCCTCTCACGGGCTGGAACCACTCGGTCATCTGCTGGACGTCGCGTTCACAGAATCCTGCGACGCGATCAGACGGGAGCGTTCCAGGGCTCAGAGCGAACCTGCGGATGCAGCGATCCGCGCTGACGACGTGAGTTGAGCCTGCAGGCAGCGGTTGGAGCTTCCGCTTTAGCGAAGAGCAATCGCGTTTCCATGGACCAGCCTCTACAACGCTCCCGGTCAAGGACAGATGGTTATGGAGAACAAGGCCGCTATGAACCCCGAACTCACCCCGGACCTGACCTCGGACCCAATCGGTTGGGCGCTTCTGCCCTGGACGCGAGCGGAAGCCGAGGCTGTCCATGACCTACCCTTCAACGACTTGCTGTTCCGGGCCCAGACGGTCCATCGCGAGAATTTCGATCCCAATCGCGTGCAGCTGTCGCGCCTGCTTTCGATCAAGACCGGCGGCTGCCCCGAGGATTGCGGCTATTGCAGCCAGTCCTCGCATCACCAGTCGGGCCTCAAGGCCTCGAAACTGATGGAGGTCCAGCGCGTCGTCGCCGAGGCCAGGAAAGCGCGTGATGCGGGAGCCACGCGCTATTGCATGGGGGCGGCCTGGCGCAGCCCCAAGGCGCGCGACATGGAGGCGGTTGTCGCCATGGTCGAGGGCGTGAAGGCCCTCGGCATGGAGACCTGCATGACGCTTGGCATGCTCGACCTCGGCCAGGCACAGCGGCTCAAGCAGGCCGGGCTCGACTACTATAATCACAACATCGACACCTCCGAGCGCTACTACAGCGAGGTCATCTCGACCCGCACTTTTGCCGACCGGTTGGAAACGCTTGGTCATGTCCGCGACAGCGGCATGAAGGTCTGCTGCGGCGGTATCGTCGGCATGGGCGAGGAGAAGGCCGACCGCATCGACATGCTGGTGACGCTCGCCACCCTGCCGGAGCCGCCCGACAGCGTGCCGATCAACATGCTGATCCCGATCGAGGGCACGCCGCTCGGCGAGGCCGAACCCATCGAACCGATCGAATTCGTGCGCACAATCGCGCTTGCCCGCATCATGATGCCGAAATCGCATGTGCGGCTTTCGGCCGGCCGCACGGCGATGAGCGACGAGATGCAGGCGCTGTGCTTCTTTGCCGGCGCCAACTCTATCTTCGTCGGCGACACCTTGCTGACCGCGGAGAACCCCGGAGAGGACAAGGACAGCGCTTTGTTCCGGCGCCTCGGCATCAAGCCGACGGAGCCGGAAGCCAGGTGAGCGGGCCAGCCTTGCTCGACCGCTACAAGGCGACCTTAAGCGGGCTGGCACGCAAGGATCGGCTGCGGGCCTTAAGCCCGCGCTCAGGGCTCGACTTCGCCTCCAACGACTATCTCGCCCTCGCGGGCTCGCCGCGTATGGCGCAGGCCGTTGCGACGGCGCTCGCGGCTGGCACGCCCGTCGGGGCGACCGGCTCTCGGCTCCTGCGCGGCAACGATCCGGAACACGAGGCGCTCGACGCGAAGGCAGCCACCTTCTTCGGCGCCGAGCGCGCGCTGTTCTTCGGCGGTGGCTATGTCGCCAATTTCGCGGTGCTCACGACCTTGCCCCAGAAGGGCGATCTCATCGTGCTGGACGAACTCGTTCATGCCAGCGCTCATGAGGGAGCGCGGGCCGGCCGGGCCGAAATGGTGGAAGCCGTGCATAATGATGCGGGAGCGGTGGATGACGCCATTGCCAGGTGGCGAGTCATGGGTGGGACTGGCCGTCCCTGGATCGTGGTCGAAAGCCTCTACAGCATGGACGGCGATCGCGCCCCGCTCGGTGAACTGATCGAGATCGCGGACCGTCACGAGGCATTCCTGTTCGTCGACGAGGCGCACGCCACCGGAGTCTACGGCCCGGACGGGCGCGGGCTCGCGCACGATCTCGAAGGCCGCGACAATGTCGTGGTGCTGCACACCTGCGGCAAAGCGCTCGGCGCATCCGGCGCGCTGGTCACCGCGCCCGCAGTGCTGTGCGCCTATCTCGTCAACCGCTGTCGTCCGTTCATCTACGCTACCGCGCCCTCGCCGCTGATGGCAGTGGCGGCGGCAACGGCCCTCGACATCGTTGCCGATGAGCCGGAGCGTCGCGAGCGGCTGGCCAGCCTCGTCGCGCTTGCCGGCAAGAGGGCCCAGACGCTAGGCCTGCCCGCGAGCGGTTCCCAGATCCTGCCGATCATCGTTGGCGACAACGCCCGCGCCATGGCGCTGGCGCAGAAGTTGCAGGCGCGTGGGTTCGACGCGCGCGGCATCCGACCGCCGACCGTGCCTGAGGGGACGGCAAGGCTGCGGATCTCACTGACGCTGAATGTTGGCGAGGCCGACGTTTCGACGCTGTTCGATGCGCTTGCCGCGGAATGGGAGCGCACGCCATGACAGTCCGGTTCGTTGTCACCGGCACCGACACCGGCATCGGCAAGACGGTGTTCGCGGCCGGCCTGACCGGCCTGCTTGACGGCATTTACTGGAAGCCCGTGCAATCGGGCACCTGCGAAGAAACCGACAGCGAAATCGTCTCCCTCCTCGCCGATCTACCTGCAGCTCGTGTCCTGCCCGAGGCCTGGCGCCTTCGCCAGCCGTTCTCGCCACATCTGGCCGCGAAGTTCGACGGCGTGGAGATCGATGCACAGGCACTGTCACTGCCCGCGACGGACCGGCCGTTGGTTGTTGAAGGCGCCGGCGGACTTATGGTGCCGCTCAACAGGCACACGCTCTACATCGACGTCTTCGCGCGATGGAACGCGCCGGTGGTGCTCTGCGCCCGCACCAGCCTCGGCACCATCAATCACACGCTGCTTTCCATCGAGGCACTGCGCGCCCGCTCAATCCCGCTGCTCGGCGTAGCGTTCATCGGCGACAGGGTGGTCGATACGCAAAAAACGATCACCGATATGGGCAAGGTTCGCGTGCTTGGCCGTCTGCCGCGTCTGGAATCCCTGACGCCCAGCACGCTCTCCGTGGCCATGCGCGCCTCATTCAATGCCGCCGACTTCATGAAGGTCCCACCATGAGCAACTCCGCTGTCTGGCATCCCTTCACCCAACATGCCACCGAGCCGGTGCCGCCGACCATCGAGCGCACCGAGGGCGCTTATGTCGAGACCCGCGACGGCAAGCGCATACTCGATGCGATCTCGTCCTGGTGGGTCATCACCCACGGCCATCGTCACCCGAAGATCATGGCGGCGATCCGGGACGCGACCGAGACCCTTGACCAGGTGATCTTCGCCGGCCTCAGCCACGAGCCGGCCGAGCGATTGGCCTCGGCCCTGGTCGACATGACGCCGGCCGGCCTCGACTGGGTCTTCTATTCCGACAGCGGCTCGACGAGCGTCGAGGTTGCGCTCAAGATGGCGCTGGGTTTTCACCGCAACAATGGCTTCCCACGCTCGCGCATCGTTGTCGTCGAGGACAGCTATCACGGTGACACCATCGGCACGATGAGCGTCGGTGCGCGCGGCGTCTTCAATGCCGCCTACGAGCCCCTGCTGTTCGAGGTCGACATCATCCCCTTCCCCGCCACCGGCGAGGAGCAGAAAACGCTTGACGCTTTCGAGGGGCTGACGCGCGACCACAAAGTCGCGGCGCTGATCGTCGAGCCGCTGGTGCTCGGCGCCGGCGGCATGCTGATGTATCCGGCCTGGGTTCTCACCGAACTCAAGCGCATTGCCGAGCGCTCGGGCACGGTTTTCATCGCTGATGAAGTCATGACCGGATGGGGCCGCACGGGGACCATGTTCGCCTGCGAACAGGCAGCGATCGCGCCTGACATATTGTGCACGTCCAAGGGGCTGACGGGCGGCTCGCTGCCGCTTGCGGCGACGCTTGCCACCGATGCGATTTTTCGCGCGCATTATTCCAGCGACCGAGCCAAGACCTTCTTCCATTCGAGTTCTTACACGGCGAACCCGATCGCCTGCGCGGCAGCACTGGCAAATGTGGGCATCTGGAAAGATGAGCCGGTGGCGGAGCGAGTTGCCGACCTGTCGCGAATGCAGACGGAAAAGGTTGCGCGGTTCAGCCAGGATCCGCGTTTTGAGAATGTGCGCACCTGCGGCACTATCTCTGCCCTTGATCTCCGCGTCGGAAATGCGGGCTATCTGGCCGAGGTCGGACCAAAGCTGCGCGCTTTCTTCCTCGATCGCGGGTTGTTGGTGAGACCCCTGGGCAACGTCATCTACGTGCTGCCGCCCTATTGCGTGACGTCGGGCGAACTTGACCGGCTTTACGACGCGATCGACGACGCAGCCGGCCTTGCGGGCGACAAGAGATGATCCGCACGGCGCGCATCATGGGCTTTGGCCACCACGTGCCGGCTCGAAAAGTCGGCAATGCCGAGATCGAGGCAAGCCTCGGACTGGAGGCAGGCTGGATCGAGGGGCGCACTGGCATCCGCTCGCGTTTCTGGGCTGAGCCGGGCGACACGCTGTCCGGAATGGCGGCAAAGGCAGGCGACATGGCTCTGGAAGCCGCCGGCATCGACCGCAACGAGATCGGCCTGCTTCTGCTGGCGACTTCGACGCCGGATCACCTGTTGCCGCCGAGCGCGCCGCTGGTGGCGCACAGGCTCGGCCTCGAAAATGCCGGTGCGGTCGACCTTGCAGGTGCGTGCGCAGGGTTCATCTATGCGCTGACCTTCGCCGAGGGGTTTGTGCGTCTGAACAACAGGCCAGCCATCGTCATTGCAGCCAACATATTGAGCCGCAGGATCAATCCAGCCGAGCGGGCAAGCGCGGTGCTTTTTGCCGATGCCGCAGGTGCGGCGGTGATCGAGCCTTCCGGGAACCCTGGTCACGGCATACTCGGCTCTTCGCTTGCCTCGGACGGCTCCGCGTATAGTCTGATCCATGTTCCGGCGGGCGGGAGCAACTGTCCGTTTTCTGACGAGATCGACGTTGCACAAACTCGCATGACGATCGCGAACGGCCGCGAGGTTTTCGTCAAGGCCGTGGAGATAATGAGCCGCTGTTCCAGGCAGGCTCTGCTGGCAGCCGGTCTCTCGGCGTCAGATGTGGACCGCTTTGTCCCCCACCAGGCAAACGCCCGAATCTTCGACGCGGTCGGCAGGTCACTCGGCATCGAGGATTGCCGCATCGTCAAAACCGTCGGCGATCATGGCAACTCGTCGGCCGCAACCATCCCGCTGTCGCTGTCAATTGCCCACAGCGTCAACCCGATTGAGCCGGGCGAGCAATTATTGCTGGCGGCGGCCGGTGCCGGCCTTACCGGCGGGGCATTGGTAATTGGCGTTTAGCCCAGGCCGCGCTGTGATGGGCCATTGACGATCATTGATCGTCCTGGTGGCATTGCGTCACAATCGTCTGGATGCGCGCCGTGGCTGATCGATCGACCAATACGGCGAGCGGTCCTCGTTCTATGTCGAGCAGCTGCTGGTTCCGACCTTCAAACCTGGTGACATCGTGACCATCGGCTGTGTGAGCGCTCCGATTCGTGCGAGAGAATCGTTCGACGAATCCGGAGCTTGGGCGGGGCCGACATGTGTCCGCCCTCCAGTGCGGTTGTCCGCCGGCGGAGTTCGCGGAGCGGGTCCAATTCAATCTCGCGCTAAAGGGCAGTGTCAGGAATTCTGTCGGGCAGGCCGGTTTCGAGATTGGCGGATGAACGTCTCGCCGAAGCGGAGGGCGAAACTGGGTCTGGGCCTCGAACCAGTTGCGCGGGGTCCGTTCCAATCCTCGGCGGCGCGGTTTCGCACCAGACAGGCAGTTCCATCGCCGCGTTGTCGGCGGAGGAGTGGCCGCGCGTTCGTGCGCGCCCCGTAGCGTTGAGTTTAGCGCCTCGATGTCATCCGTCGTAGATCCGGCCCGCGCTTCCGCGATAGCCGACCAAGGCGCGACCTGGCCCCGGCTCTGTGTGATCGCCCGAGGTCGCTGGCCCAGTAGCCCGGCTCGAAGTCCTTCAGAGCCTTCGCGGAAATAGGTGCCAAGCCGGAGGGCAGCGCTCATCGCCGGCTGCCCGGGATTGGTGCTGCGTGCCGCAGCGGTAAGGCTACCGTCGATCATCAAAGCCTCGAGCGCGACGAGGAGCTTGAGGTCCGGGGCCTTGAGAGTCCTGCGTCAGCCATCCATCCCGTAGATGGCCCCTATTAAAGCAATCGATTTTACAATTTGGGAGATGCTGCGTTAGGAAAGCAGTTCAAGGATTAGGACAGTGCGTACATGGATAATTATCGATAGCCCGGCTCCCGGCAGGTGTACGCCGAGCATCAGCCGAGGGACACGTCCACTGCGGCCACCTCGGCGGTCTGCCCAAGCTAAATGGCGTCGGCGGACGCCAAAAAGGCCCACCCAACCTGTACAGACGCTCAACCACCGGCAAGCCTCGTACTGTTCTCAAGCCTCCTTCTACATCGGAAACTGTCGCGTGTTAAAACGGCAAGAGAGTGGAAGTCCTTTCACGCACCCTCAAGAGCGCTGGAGGCTTGGGAGGAAAGTGAACTGGAACTAGCCTACCATGTGGAACTCGCCGAACGGCGTCGGACGATCCGCCCTCAATGGCGATACCATCGTGCGGAAGCTTCATAGGCAAAAGCTCCCGCTGTCGTTTTCCCGAGCCTCATTTCGCGCCTAACTCCAAATCATCAAGTCGTACCCTGTGAGATTGTTGAAATGAGCCTGCGCACCGAAAATGAAAAAATGCTATCCGGAGAGCTCTACGATGTTATGGATCCTTCGCTTGTTGAACAGAGAAACAGGATAAGAGGTTTGTGCCAAAAGATAAACTCTTCCAGTGAAGCTGACCAGGATCTACGTCGAAGCCTTTGCCAACATATTTTCGGGAAAGGCGGAGACACTGTTTCGGTACAGCCACCATTTTTCTGCGATTACGGTTCCAACATAGAATTAGGCATGCACGTCGTTTTCAATTTTAACTGCATAGTACTCGATTGCTGTCGAGTTCGCATAGGTGACTACGGGCTCGTTGGTCCAGGCGTCCAAATCCTGACGCCAATGCATCCACTTAATGCTGCCCTTCGCCGGAAACAGCTGTACGGAAAGCCGGTTGAGATTGGATCGGACGTATGGGTGGGAGCGGGGGCGATTATCTTGCCTGGCGTGACAATCGGATCAGGCACTGTGATCGGTGCAGGCAGTGTCGTAACACGCGACATTCCAGCCGGAGTGTTTGCAGCTGGTAACCCTTGTCGAGTGATCCGAGAAATCTCTGCGGATGAGCGAGAAAACTACTCGTCAGATAGCAACTAAACTGGTCACAGTTGCAACTCTCCTCCAAGCACGGTCAGTCCAGCACCATCACCTACCCGCCCAACGGACGCTACCTCACCAGGCAGATCAGGAGCCTCGCGTGCGGACACGGATTTCGGGTGGTCGCTATTGCCGGACATCCCGCCCCAGCAGACGGAGAATGCCGTCGGTCGGGGAGGGATGCTTCTCGGCAAACGTCTCCCCCGTTGCGGGCGCGCAACCGATCTCTTCACGCTGTAAGTGAGCTTGTTGAGAAGCTGATCGGCGCTGCTCGTTAGAGCATTTTCCACATAACGGATGGATCTGTCCGCTTTTCAGCTCGTTTCTGAAGCGCTCCGTTTACCGCGATTCCTTTGAGATTCGTCAGCTTCTCGAAAGCTAGTCCTTTTAGAGCATGGGGACTTGAGAGGACGCCGGCTATCGAAGGCTATGGATCTGGAACGCCAGAGCTGATGCGAACAGAGATCGCCTGCCTGGCGTTTTTTTTCGGCGTCCCTTGATGATGAGTTGCACGACCTAGCCGAGGACCTCCCGGTCGGCCGGCGCAGGATAAGAGCTTTCGCCGGGAAACGTTCGACGTTTACCGAGTTGGGACGCTGCAAAGAGAGACCTCGCTGCGTGGAGAATTCACGATGACCAGCCCGTTCCTTACCTGCGACGGCGCCAGATTGGCTGCGGCCGCTGCTTCAAGGTCTGCCCGCGCGAAGCCTTGCATCTCAACGGGAGGAGGACGCGGGTGAAATCCTCGGCGTCTGCGATGACGGGGACGACTTCGATGGCGAGCTCAATGGCATGACTATCATCTCGACCATGACGGCTGCTGCATCGGCTGCGGAGCCTGCGCTCCCGTCTGTCCGAAGAACACTGCCAACCAGGTTGCGGCCGACAACCCCGCAGCGTGATCCGACGGACGAACAGGAGAGCGTGCGTGCCCCTCAGAATGTTTTGCCACGTCCTGGCGGTGGTCCTGCCCGTCAATGCTTTGGCCGCCTATCTCCTCCCGCATTCCATCCGAGCGGCAATCCTCAAGACGCTGAGTTGTGCACTGCTTCTCCAGGCAGGCTATTTTGGAAGCGTGCTCTTTCTGATCTGGCGGTCCGGCTGCGCTGCACGAAAGACCGAGCTTTTTGATGGCGACGAGGAAGTTCGGCGCCAGTCACAAACCTGTCGGGAGGACGAGGAATGAACTTTCCAACGTCGCAGCCTCTGCATGCGAATTGCGTCACTTCGATGGCGAAAGAGGTGCTGGAAATCAGCGACGGGTTCTCTTGGGAACACGAACTTTGGCAGGACTCGTGCATAGCTCAATCACACACCGCCGGAGAAAACCTAGCAAAATTCGAAAGCCACCCGCTCACCTTTGGTCGCGCCCCCGCCGGCGATCGAGCGTCCGTTTGCCATGGCCAAGGCAGGCTTCCGCATACGCCGCCTGTGGCTGGCAACTTGGCCGCCAAACGAACAGAGTTCGTGCTAGCACCCCGTGGCAATCTGCGCCGGGTCTAGCCCATCCTCTGCGCAGAAGCGCGGCCGGCATGAGGCCGCGCATACCCGAAGTCCAGCAAATAGATGGCCTGAGGCTCTGTAATGCCGTCCCCGGCAGGCCGCGCCGACAGCGCGCATCTGCCGATCAAAAAAGCCCCCCGCATCAACAGCGCCCAACAACGCTTCCCGTGCCAAGCCCTCTCGATAGGACACGAAATGCGAACGCTACTCGTTGATCATCATGCAAAGCTTACCCAAGTGATGCAAGGAGCGCTCTTGGACTGCGGTTTCACCGTTGACGTGATGCCTACTCTCGATGAGGCGTCGCTTGCATTTGGTTGTGCACGCTACGAAATTCTCCTCCTCGAGTTGGCCCTGCCGGATGGAGATGGGTTAGATTGGTTGAGGCAGTTGAGGCGCGAGGGGCATTCGGTTCCTGCTATTATGATGAGCAGCCTGGATGATCTCGATACGCGAATCGCGATTTTCAACGGGGGCGCGGATGACTTCTTGCGTAAGCCTGTCTCGACTGATGAGCTCATTGCGCGGATAAGAGCCGTTCTGCGGCGATCAACACAGGTGACCGACCCCATCGTCACGTTTGGCAATCTCACATTCGATCCAATCGGCCGCCAGGTTTCCGTTGGCGGTCAGCCGCTGAAGATCCCGCGCCGCGAACTATGCATTCTTGAGCATCTGCTCAATCGCGCGGGTCGCACGTTGCCGCGCGAGCTCCTGGTGGACAGCCTCTATGCCTTCGACGAGGAAGTCTCGAGCAATGCGCTTGAAGTGGGGATCTATCGCTTACGCGCGCTTTTGGGCCAGTCCGGTGCGACGCTTTCGATCAAGACGGTGCGGGGCATCGGTTATGTTCTCGAACTAAATGACAGGCCGCCAGAAGCGTAACCAGCGATCGTGAACCAATGTTCCCGGTTTGTGGTGGTTATAACACTATATGTACACGGAAATCACGCAGCAGGCTACCAAGGCCTTCTTCTGGCTCACTGGAAAGATGTTTTCGCCGATCTTCGTTCACAATAGTTTCGATCGCTAGTAAATTCACATTTTCTTCCAATAATTATCTGCCACTGTCCCGGATTCCCTTGAACGATGTAGAGATTTCCTCGCCGAGCAAAGACTTAACCGCGTTGCATGATGCATCTCGACACGATGTACTTTGGGCAGCTGTAACTGGCGCGATTGGCGTCAGCCTCTTTAGCCGCGCCGGTGATGAAGCACTTTCAACGCGCATGGCTGTGCGACTTCAAGGCCCGCAGGGTTCGGCTTCAAGACCATTTTCCAAATTGATCAAGGAGACACATAAATGGAGAAATCCCCTCTGCTCGCATCGGCCGCGATTGGCTTTCTGGGCTTGTTTGTGCCCTTGAAATCATTTGCGTCCGAAACCGAGGACCGCCCGGCTCCGCCTCCGGCTGCTGTCATGACGTCGCCCTTGATCTCGACCGGAACCCCACCGATCGGGCCCCGCGAATTGCCCGAGGTCTGCCTGACAGCGGGCGTGACCTGTGCTCAAAGCGGACGTGTTTTCTGCCTGGTCACCTGCCAGACCGCAGGACCGCCAGCCGACTTGGCCGTGTGCTGGTGGATCTGTGATCACTGAGCAATGCTGCGGCCAAAACGACGCTCGAGCTCGCCGGGACGGCGGACGTCGTTCACAGCTCTCGATCTTCAAGGCTGGTCTCGCCCAGCGCCGCTTCTTGGCGACCCAGCCATATGAGGTCGCAACAGGCCGGCCGGTCGGTATGATCCTGCGCTCGGTAAAACCACCAAAGGGAACTAGGATCGCAGCTAGCCGCGCCGGCTGTCCCGTGCTGGGTGGCCGAGAATCCGCGTTCTAATCCGAGGCCACAGCCCTATGGGCGGGCGCGGGTCACAGGAGATCGCAAGCCGACGCGGTCGAGGGCCGCCTCAGTTTACCTGGCAACAAGTTGCTGCAGCGCCTCATGGATGACGTCGCACATGATATCCGCACCTGCCCAGCGCTTGAGCACAAGCAGGCTGCGCGCACGCCGAGACCCGAGCGAAATCTGTGCGGAATCTGAAAGGCCGAGCCCGCCAAGTCCGGCTCGGCCCGGAGCACCAGACGACTCGACAGGTCCTTCCGCGCGGTTGGGCCAAAAGCGGCCGGATGTCTGGAAGCGGCAGCCGTTAGCAATCCGTCCTCCTCACATCGATGTTGCATATCGGCTCGCAAAGGACCGTCATGCTTTTGGATCGGCTCAAAATTGATTGTACTAACAGGATGAGCGATTGGCATAGGCGTCGAACACAGCAGCAACAGCCCGAACTACAAAGCGGTGCTTGTGCCTAACGCGGATGCAACCGTTTTCGATATCCACTATCCCATCGTCGGCGAGCATCGCCAAGCTTTTAGCCGACTCGAGAAGAGGGTTCGAATCAAATCCGTGGGCTGCACAGATTGCTGGCACGTCGGCCTCCAAATCGCACATCAGCCGCTCGATGATTGCAGCTCTGAGGCGATCTTCGCCGGTGAGATGGTAGCCCTTGGACGTCGCCAAGCGGCCGGCTCTGATGTGACGACTGTAGGAACTGATAGCAACTTCGTTTTGGACGTAACCATCGCCGAGACGCCCTATGGCCGACGCACCAAAGCCGATCACAGTTTTACAGGTGTCGGCCGAGTAACCTAGGGAGTTACGCCGTAGGCGACCGGCTTTGTGCGCCAGCGCGAGCTCGTCATGAGGCAGAGCGAAATGGTCAAGCCCGATCTGGCGGTAGCCGGCGGCAATCAGGGTCTCGGCCACGGCTTCGGCCTGTTCCGCGCGCGCAGTGATGTCCGGCAGCGCTGCCTCATCGATCAGGCGCTGGTTTTTCCTAGAGGTCGGAACATGCGCGTAGCCGAACACTGCAAGTCGGTCGGGATGCATGGCTACCGCTGCCGCCGCGGTCTGAACGCATGACTGCACTGTCTGATTGGGGAGACCGTAAACAAGATCGAAATTGACACGGCTCACTCCATTATGGCGCAAGGTCTCCGTGGCGGCTGACGTCTCTGCTTCACTCTGGACCCGATTGATCGCTTTTTGAACAACGGGGTCAAAGCTTTGAATACCCAGACTCGCGCGGGTCACGCCGGCTGCCCCTAGCGCCTCGGCCATCTCGGTCGTGAATGTGCGCGGGTCGATCTCGACCGCGATCGTCGCCGTTTTCCTGAACGCGAAACGGTGGCGCAGGAGTTTCATTAGGGCCAGGAGCTCCGCAGGTCCTATGAGGGTCGGCGTTCCGCCCCCGAAGTGCACGTCGCTCACTGGCAGCGGCTTCGGCGCTTGCTCCGCAACCAAACGGATCTCATCACGCAGAACCGCCAGATAATCGAGGATCGGCGCATCCCGCCGAGTGGCTCCGGTGGGGAAGCCGCAATACCAGCATAACGAGCGGCAGAACGGGATGTGGACATAGAGCGAGACGGGTTCCTCAGCCGGCAGGCAGGTCAGCCATTCCCTACAAGCCTCGGCGTCGACCGTGGTGGAGAACTGCGGAGCAGCCGGGTAGATGGTGTACCAAGGCGGGCCAGCGTCCGCATATTTTGTCAGGATTGAGCTCCGCAATCGACGTTGTTCCTTCTTCAAATCGGCCTATTCTGCACCGCTGCGCGCTCGTGTGTCTTTGCGCTATGTCAACCGTCCGACTTAGCCGGAGGCTAACAGCGATCTCAGTGCTAGCTGCTGACTTCGCTGTCCCGGACTCAAATGATAGTGCCGACGATTGAAACGACAGGGCCGAACTGAACTAGCTCGGAGGAAGGAGCGGGTTATGCCGGCATCCGGGACGAAAACTGTGGCAATGATGATCGGGGCCTGCTGCAAGCCACCCAGGATATGCAGCGCGACATGATGGAGCTCCAGCGCGAGATAAGGGGCAGCGATGCACGAGCCGCGCGGGCCTACGAGCAGTCGAACAGCGCCCGCCGCTTGGAACGACTGGAGGGCCTCCACGCCACCAGTTTCATGAACCGATGGCTTTTCTGGCTTCAAGGGCAGTTGACCTCGATTGCGCAGCCGAGCCGATATCGGAAGCACTGTAGTAGCATTCGAAACTCATTCGCTGTCTTGGCGCAACGTGTCCGTTTTGCAGGTCCGCGCAATCCTTTCCACGCTGCATGGGGGGACCAGCTTCCTTTCCAGGCACGATGCACCCAGGATGTCGTCCAACATTGCGTGATCTGGAATCGACTGTGATTGGGAAAATGGAAACTGATGCACGTGTATCGGAGCGAGAACCAAACCAGCAGGACGGTGCTCCGGCTGCGGAAATGGCCCGTATCGTCAACGGCCTTTCATTGCCGTCGCGCCCGTCGAACAAACGGGCAATTCGGCGAACCGAGCTTCGCAAGATCGTCCCTTTAGCCGATACCACGATTTATGAAATGGAACAGCGCGGCGAGTTTCCGCGACGGTTTTACCTGACCCCGCGTTGCGTCGTTTGGGACTTGGCCGAGGTGGAAGACTGGGTTGAGGGACGTCGCCGTGCATCCAATGCAGCCTTGACAAAGAAAGCTCCACCACCGGACGTGAGGAAGCGCAAGACACGTCCAGTCAGACGGTAGCTTCCAACGGGAGCAACTGCATGGCCGGTGGATAAAGCGTTGGAACGCGCTTCCGCCCTTCCACCCACGCGTCAACCATGTCAGCCCATTCTTGGAGCATATGGCGACGCTGCTGTTCGTATTCAGCCTTGTTGTAGACGCCGCGAGAAGACCGGCCGTCTTCATGGGCGAGACATTTCTCAATCCAATCCCCGTTAAATCCCATTTCGTTGAGAAGCGTCGAGCCGGTTCGTCGAAGATCGTGCACTGTAAAGGCCTCCAATGGTAGGCCTTCTTTCTTTGTCCGCTCGACAACGGCATAGGTGACCCGATTGAATGTCGCGCGAGACATGGGCTCATCTGCCTCGTAACGTGACGGCAGGATATACCGAGAATTCCCGGCACAGGTCTTTAGCGCGATGAGAATGTCCATCGACTGTTGTGACAGATAGACATTGTGCGCCTTGGATCGCTTCATTCGTTCCTTCGGGATGGTCCAGACTGAGTTCTCGAAGTCCACCTCGGCCCAGACGGCGTTTAGCAATTCGCTCTTGCGCACCATGGTCAACAGGATCAGCCTTAATCCGAGCCGGATCGTCGGCAGGGTCGGCACATGCTCGAGTTGATTGAGCATGTGCCGAATTTCGGCGGGCGTGAGAGCGCGATCCTTGGGTACAAAGGTCGCGATCGAAGCCGGCCCAACTTCATCAGCGGGATTGGCGATCTTGGTGCCATGCAAGATGGCAAACCCGTAGATCTGCTTAATGATATCGCGCACATGGATGGCGGTGGCCGGCGCCCCGCGTTCTTTCACCTTGGCGCAGAGCTCACGCAGGTCGTCAGAGGTAATTTCGGTGAGAAAGCGGTTCTTCCAGGCGGGAACAATGTCACGGTTGAGGATGGCTTTCCGCATCGAACGCGTGCTGTCGGCCATCCTGGCTTCCTTGATCCAGCGCTCAGCAACCTCATTGAAAGTTTTCGCCTCTGAATTACGGCGCTTCTCTCGCTGTTTCTCACGCGCTGGGGACAGGCCCTCGGCCGTCGCGCGCCGAGCATCGAGGCATTTCTCTCTCGCCTGTCCAAGGGAGATGCCTCCACGACCATATCGCCCAATTGTCAGGGTCTCTCGTCTTCCATTCAAACGGTAGTCATACCTGAACGTGATTAATCCTGTCGGGGAGACGGTGACGTACATACCGTCACGGTCTGCAACCTTGTACGTTTTGTCCTTTGGTTTCAGAGACTTGAGAGCGGTATCAGTGAGCATAGGACATCCTCTCGGGGGTCGGAAATGCACTCATTACCCTCGATTTTACCGTCAGACGACTTCCATGCAACTTGTTCTTATTAATCTTGCTATATCAATCAGTTAGTCAAAATATTTTACCGTCACGCTCGAAATCTGGCTGACGGTAATGGCAAAATCAACAGGTGAGCTAAAATCCTTTACCGTCAGCTTTACCGTCAAATCCAAGCGCTTGTCCGCGATAGGGACCGATAGTCAAAGAGAGTAATTTCGTTATTTTTCAGTGGTTTAGGTGCACGTTTCGATAGGTGGCGATAGTCTCTGAACAACATCATTTCATTCCCACTCTATTGTGCCAGGCGGCTTCGAGGTCACGTCGTACACCACACGGTTGATGCCGCGCACTTCGTTGATGATGCGGGTGGCGGCGGCACCCAGGAAGGCCATGTCGTAGTGATAGAAATCAGCCGTCATGCCGTCGACCGAAGTGACTGCACGCAGCGCACAGACGAATTCGTAGGTGCGGCCGTCGCCCATCACGCCGACGGTCTGCACCGGCAACAACACGGCGAAGGCCTGCCAGATCGCGTCATAGAGGCCAGCCTTGCGGATCTCGTCGAGATAGATGGCGTCGGCCTCGCGCAGGATCTCCAGCTTCTCCCGGGTGATGCCGCCAGGGCAGCGGATGGCAAGACCGGGGCCTGGGAACGGATGGCGTCCGATGAAGCTTTCGGGCAGACCGAGCTCCTTGCCGAGCGCCCTCACCTCGTCCTTGAACAGTTCGCGCAACGGCTCGACCAGTTGCATGTTCATGCGCTCGGGCAGGCCGCCGACATTGTGGTGCGACTTGATCGTCACCGACGGGCCGCCAGTGAAGGAGACGCTTTCGATGACGTCGGGATAGAGCGTGCCTTGTGCCAGGAAATCGGCGCCGCCGAGCTTCTTCGCCTCGTCCTCGAACACCTCGATGAACAGCCGGCCGATAGTCTTGCGCTTCTTTTCTGGGTCCGACTCGCCCTCCAGCGCCGAGATGAATTTGTCGGAGGCATCGACCAGGATCAGCGGCAGATTGTAATGCTGGCGGAACATCGCCACCACACCGGCGGCCTCGTCCTTGCGCATCAGGCCGTGGTCGACGAGAATGCAGGTCAGCTGGTCGCCGACCGCCTCGTGGATCAGAAGGGCGGCGACCGAGGAATCCACGCCGCCCGACAGCGCGCAGATGACCTTGCCCTTGCCGACCTGCTTGCGGATCGCCTCGACCGCGTGTTCGCGATAGGCGCGCATCGTCCAGTCGCCTTCGATGCCGGCGATGTTGTGAACGAAATTCCTGAGCAGCCGGGCGCCGTCGGGTGTGTGCACCACCTCCGGGTGGAACATGATGCCGTACATCCTGCGCTCGACATTGCCGAAGATGGCGAAAGGCGAGCTTTCCGATTTGCCGAACACCTCGAAGCCCGGCGGCAAGGCGATGACGCGGTCGCCATGGCTCATCCACACCTGATGGCGCTGGCCGGTCGCCCAAAGCCCTTCGAACAGCGGACTGTCCTTCTCGATCTCGACGAAGGCGCGGCCGAATTCGCGATGGTTGGAGCTTTCGGCGACGCCGCCCATCTGCACGCACATGGCCATCTGGCCGTAGCAGATGCCAAGCACCGGCACCCCGGCGTCGAAGACGATCTGCGGCGCGCGCGGGCTGCCGATGTCCGATGTCGAGGCGGGGCCGCCGGACAGGATCACAGCTTTCGGATTGATGCGCTTGAACGCGGCTTCGGCCGACTGGAACGGCACGATCTCGGAAAACACGCCGGCCTCGCGGATGCGGCGGGCGATGAGTTGGGTAAACTGGCTGCCGAAATCGACAATCAGGACGGTGTCGGTGTGATTGGCTGTCGTCATGGCGAGCCTTTAGAGAAAGAAACGAGTCGGCGCAATGGGTTGCGCGGTCGCGCCGCTCACTTCGGCCCCGATGCTCCTGCCGATGCGTCGCCCCGCCCCGCGTCAAGTGTGCGCAAGGCGTCCATAAGCGCTGCGAACCGCTGCTCGCCGATGCGATCGATATAGCCGCGCTCGATCTGAAGCTTGATGCGGTCGCCGTCGCGCAAGGCATCCAGACCCTTGCGGGTATAGCACACAAGCTTGCCGCGCCCGTCCCGTGGATCGGGCAACCGCTCCAGCACGCCTTCCGCCTCCAGACCGTCGAGCAATTGCTGAACCGCTTGCTTGGAGGTGGCGGCGCGCTCGATCAATACCGACTGGCGCGTGCCGTTGCGCGGGATGTGCCCGAGCAGCCCGGCGCGCGCCTCGCTGAACCAGGCGTGGCCGGCGGACCGCATGGCGGCAGCAAATTCCACCTGCCAGGCACGGCTCGCCTGCCATAGCCGCCAGCCGACATGATCCGGCGACGCTTCGGTTTTTTCGTCAAGTTGCTTGACCATTTGTGCCAGACTCCGTATAGTCAAGATACTTGACGATATTCATCCCGTCGAGCCTCTTTCGAAACGCGAACCCATGGACAGGTATAATGACATTACTGAACAGGGACACGCTGGCCATTATCATGGTCGGAACCACGCATGTCATCGACATGGGCGGCGAGCACGCCTTCGTCTACCATGAAACTGAAGATCGGGCGCACATGCTCCTACCGGACGGCACACGCTTCCACGGACTTTGGGCGCTGCTGGACGACGGCTACAAGGTCGAATGGAAAGACGGCCCCGCCGGCGCGTGGAAACTCGATCATACACCGGGAGCGATCGATTATATCGACGCAACAGGCGCCGTGCGCGGACGCGTCTCACGCATCGATTTCGGCGATCCGCAGTGCCTGGCCGCTTGATCCGAAGAACAGTCAGCCCTCGAGCAGGCCGCCACCGATCGCCCGTTCGAGCGACTCGATCGCCACGGCCAGTTTCTCGTCGATGACGTGCAGATATTCCGTCCAGTCGTTGACATGGCGCAGATCGGCCGCGCCGTCGGAAATGCCGCGCAGGCCGATCAGCGGCACGCCGAACAATTGGCAGGCGCGCAGGCAGGCGAAGGTCTCCATGTCGACCATATCGGCGTCGATCGCATCGTAAGCGGCACCGGTGACGATCGCGCCGCCGGTCGAGAGCGTGGCGCTTCTAATGCCTGGAATAACGAGAGGCAGCGGCACCGTCACCGGCAGGTCGAGGAAAGGCGTCGCGCCCTTCTCGAAGCCGAGCGGCGAAGCGTCCATGTCGCGATAGCTCACCGAAGCGGCCTGGTAGATTTCAGCCTGTTCCAGCTTGCGGCTGCCGGCCGAGCCCAGCGAAACGACGAGGTCCGGCAATGCTTTTGTGGATTTCAACCAGGAGAGCTCGGCGCCCAGCCGTACGCCGGCTTCGACCGGGCCGACCCCCGTCATCAGCGGGTTGAACAGCCGCTGCAGATGCGGGCCATATTCGGCCTGCGCCGCCATGACGAAGAGCACATTCTTGCCACCAATGCGCACGACATTGCTCATCGGATCATCCCGCTATACCGTCGCGACCAACCATCGTCATCATCGTGCCGGTCATGGTGGCGATCAGCTTGGCCTCGCCGTCGGCGGCGAAGGCATAGGCCTGGCCGTCGGCAACGATGATGGTGCGGCCGGGTTTGGTCACCGAACCGCGGAACAAAAAGCGTTCGCCCCGGCCCGGCGCCAGAAGGTTGACCTTGAATTCGATGGTCAGCACGCCGGAATTCTCAGGCATGAGCGAGAATGCCGCATAGCCGCAAGCCGAGTCCAGCGCCGTCGAAATGACGCCTGCATGCAGGAAGCCATGCTGCTGGGTCAGCGCCGCCGAATAGGGCATCTCGATCTCGATTATGCCGGGTGTCACCAAGGTCAATTCGGCGCCGATCGTCGCCATCGCCTGCTGGCGTGCGAAGGACGCCCTGACGCGATCCTCATAGTCTGGAGCCGGTACGATCTTCGCTGCCATCGCCGTTGCCTTCGTTTGTCTGGCAAAGCTTATTGCAGAGGGATCGGCGGCAGGCAATCTCAATTGCTGCACTGCAACAATTGGTCTCGTAGGCCGTCACCGGCCGAGTGGCCGCGAACTGCCGGCGGATGCGGCAGCGCTCAGTTGGTCCGGCGCAGCGCGCAGAAATAGAACCCATCAGTGCCGCTCAGCGCCGGCGACAGGGAAATATCGCCGCCAGCGCCGATCCGCGCCGCTGCTTGGTGGCCCGGAAAACGGCCGTCCCAGAGAGCGCGGTGATCGACCGGGACAAAGCCGCTGCTGCGCTCACGAAACGCCGTGACCTGTTCGCCATTCTCCTCGTCGAACACCGAGCAGGTGATATAGACCAGCAGGCCGCCGGGTTTGACATACATCCTGGCGGCATCGAGGATCGTCGCCTGCTCGCCCTTGCGGGCGTCGAGCTGTCTCTGTGTCAGCCGCCATTTGGCATCGGGACGACGCCGCCAGGTGCCGCTGCCGGTGCAGGGCGCGTCGACCAGCACGATGTCCATGTGACCGACCAGTGGGGCAAGCTCGGCCGGCTTGGTGGCGACCTGCACATTGCGATTTTCCGAGCGGCGGATGCGGTCGAAGATTGGCGCCAGCCGCGCCTTTTCAGCATCATGGGCAAAGATCTGGCCGTGATTGTCCATCGCCGCCGACAGCGCCAGCGTCTTGCCGCCAGCGCCGGCGCAGAAGTCGAGCACCTGCATGCCGGCCGTCGCACCGGCAAGCGCTGCCGCAATTTGCGACCCCTCGTCCTGGACTTCGAACCAGCCTTTCTGGAAGGCCGGCTCGGCCTGCACGTTCGGGTGTCGGCCATCACCGTCGATCGGCGGGATGCGGATACCGTAGGGTGCGATCCGTGCGACACTGGCACCGGTCTGCTCGAGTTCGGCCAAGACCTTGACGCGATCGGCTTGAAGCGTGTTGACCCGGATGTCGAGCGGCGGACGCGTGGCCAGCGCCGCGCCCTCCTCGACCCATGTCTCGCCAAAGGCCCGCTCGAAAAGCGGTTCGCACCAATCGGGTATGTCGGCGCGAACCGCGGGCGGCGCGTCCGCAAGCCGGCGTTCCGCGATTGCCTGGAGTTCCGTGGCGCTGAGCAGCGGCGGCGCGAACTTGTCGCCTTCAAGCGCGGCGTTGAGCGACTGCCCCGTCTGGTTCCATTCGAGCAACAGCGCCCCGAAGCCGATGGGGCGCGGCGTGTCTTCGCCCAGCAACCAGCCGGCGGAGCGCTTGTGGCGCAGCGCGTCGTAGACGATGTTGCCGATCGCGGCGCGATCACCACCGCCGGCGAAGCGATGCGACAGGCCCCAGTCCTTCAGCGCGTCGGCCACCGGCCGATGACGCCGACCAATGTCCTCCAGCACTTCGATAGCCGCAGCCAGCCGTCCGCCCAGTCGCATTCGTCATTCCATCAAATCGAGCACATTATCTCGGTCTGCTCTTAGAGCCTTTCACGTCCGGATTGAACCCCGCTCGGTCTCGCCGCGAGCGCAAGCTGGCCATGGTCGGCAAACCTGTCCGATCAGTAAATCTTCACGGCGGTTAACAGTAGGCAGACCAGTAGATGCAATATTTCTAATGTTCTTAACTGGCGGTTGCAAGGACGGCGTATGGCGCTACAGCTCTGCTTTCCAAGTTTTTCGGTTGGGAATACTCTTGCCGCCATGATTCGCGGCGCGGAAACCGTGGACCGGCGGATCGTCACGAGGAGAGGGCAATGAAGACTTATCTGGCGGAAGTTCTAGGCACATTTCTGTTGGTGTTCATCGGTACGGCGTCCGTGGTGACGGGCGGCTTCGGCGGCGCGCTGCCGCTTGGCCAGGAAGGCATCGGCCTGGCATTCGGCATCGGCCTCATCGCGGCGGCCTATGCGATCGGCCCGATTTCGGGCGCGCATCTCAATCCGGCGGTGACACTCGGCGTCTTCCTTGCCGGCCGGCTGCCTGCCAAGGACGTCATCCCCTATTGGATCGCGCAGATCATCGGCGCCATCATCGCCTCGCTTGCGCTGTGGATCATCGTTTCTGGCCAGACCGGCGGCCACACAGGCGGCTTCGGCGCCAATGGCTGGGACGAGACGAAATGGGGCATGAGCTCGGCGTTCCTGTGGGAACTGATCGGCACCTTCACCTTCGTCACGGTGATCCTCGGCGTTACCGCTGAAAAGCACTCGACGGCTTTTGCCGGTCTGATCATCGGCTTGACGCTGGCCGGCATTCACTTCGCCATGATCCCGGTCACCGGCACCTCGGTCAATCCGGCGCGCTCCATCGGTCCGGCGCTGTTTACCGGCGGTGCCGCACTCAGCCAGCTCTGGCTGTTCATCGTCGCGCCGTTGATCGGCGGCGCCATTGCCGGAGTCGTCGCCAAGGCGCGTATTTTCGAGAAGGATTGATTGCCGGAGCTTGAATGCAAAAAAAGGCGCGAGCTACGGCCCGCGCCTTTTTTTGCGACTTTGAGTTCGGATCAGGCAGCGATATCAAACCGGTCGGCGTTCATCACCTTGGTCCATGCCGCAACGAAATCCCGGGCGAATTTCTGCCCGGCGTCCGCCGATCCGTAGACTTCGGCCAAGGCACGCAGCTGCGCATGCGAGCCGAAGATCAGATCGGCGCGGGTGCCGGTCCACTTGACGGCCTTGGTCCTGCGGTCGCGCGCCTCGTAGACCTCTTCCGAGCCCGGCTCGGAGCCGGCAGCCGGATCCCACACCGTGCTCATGCTGAGCAGGTTGACGAAGAAGTCGTTGGTCAGCGTACCCGGCCTGTCGGTGAACACGCCATGCTTTGACTGGCCGGTGTTGGCGCCGAGCACCCGCAGGCCGCCAACAAGCACCGTCAGCTCCGGCGCCGTCAGGCCCAGCAACTGCGCCCGGTCGACCAGCATGGCTTCGACCGACATGGGCTGCTTGCCTCTGACGTAGTTGCGGAAGCCGTCGACTTTCGGCTCGAGAGCGGCAAAAGAGTGGACGTCCGTCTGCTCTTGCGAGGCATCCATGCGGCCGGGCGTGAACGGCACGTTCACGTCGTTGCCACCATCCTTCGCGGCCTTCTCGACGGCCGCGACACCACCGAGCACGATCAGGTCGGCAAGCGAGACCTTCTTGCCGCCAGCGTTGAACTCCTTCCGAATGCCTTCGAGCTTGGCAAGCACCTTCGCTAGCTCGGCCGGCTGGTTGACGTCCCAGTCCTTCTGCGGTGCCAGCCGGATGCGGGCACCGTTGGCGCCGCCGCGCTTGTCGGAGTTGCGGAAGGTCGAAGCCGAGGCCCAGGCCGTCGAGACCAGTTCGGAAACCGACAGGCCGGAGGCCAGAATCTTGGCCTTCAGCGATGCGATGTCCTGGTCGCTGACCAGTTCATGGTCGACCGCCGGGATCGGATCCTGCCAGATCAGCTCTTCCTTCGGCACCAACGGGCCGAGATAGCGGACGACCGGGCCCATGTCGCGGTGGGTCAGCTTGAACCAGGCGCGGGCAAAGGCATCGGCGAACTGATCCGGATGTTCGTGGAAACGCCGCGAGATCTTCTCGTAGGCCGGGTCGGCCCGCAGCGCGAGGTCGGTGGTTAGCATGGCCGGCGCGCGACGCTTCGAAGGGTCGTGCGCATCGGGCACCGTGCCGGCACCGGCGCCACCCTTCGGCGTCCACTGATGGGCGCCTGCCGGGCTCTTCGTCAGTTCCCATTCGTAGTTGAACAGGTTGTCGAAGAAGTTGTTGCTCCACTTGGTGGGCGTCGTTGTCCAGGTGACTTCGAGGCCCGAGGTGATGGCATCGCCGGCAATTCCCGACGCATACTTGCTCGACCAGCCGAGGCCCTGCGCCTCTATGCCGGCGCCTTCCGGCTCGGCCCCTACCAGCGAGGCATCACCGGCGCCATGGGTCTTGCCAAAGGTGTGGCCGCCGGCGATCAGCGCCACGGTTTCCTCGTCGTTCATCGCCATGCGAGCGAAGGTTTCGCGGATGTCGCGCGCGGCGGCGATCGGGTCCGGCTTGCCGTTCGGGCCTTCCGGGTTGACGTAGATCAAGCCCATCTGCACGGCGCCGAGATGGCCACGAAGCTCACGGTCGCCCGAATAGCGCTCGTCGCCAAGCCACTTGGTCTCGGAGCCCCAGTCGACGTCCTGCTCCGGCTCCCAAACGTCGGCGCGGCCACCGGCGAAGCCGAAGGTCTTGAAGCCCATCGATTCCAGCGCGACGTTGCCGGTGAGGATCAACAGGTCGGCCCAGGAAATCTTGCGGCCGTATTTCTGCTTGACCGGCCACAGCAGCCGGCGCGCCTTGTCAAGATTGGCGTTATCAGGCCAGCTGTTCAGCGGCGCGAAACGCTGCTGGCCCGCTCCGGCCCCGCCGCGACCGTCGCCGATGCGATAGGTGCCGGCGCTGTGCCAGGCCATGCGGATGAAGAGCGGCCCATAATGGCCGAAGTCGGCCGGCCACCAGTCCTGCGAATCCGTCATGACCTTATGCAGGTCCTTGACCACCGCATCGAGGTCGAGACTCGCGAATTCCTTGGCATAATCGAAGTCCTCGCCCATCGGGTCCGACAGATTCGACTGCTGGTGGAGAACGCCGAGGTCAAGCTGGTTCGGCCACCAGTCACGATTGGTCCGGCTGGCGGATCCATGCGCAACAGGGCATTTGCCCGCGCTGTTGTCGTCGGTTTTCGCGTCCATCTCTCACTCCAATTTTGCCGAGGTTTGATTTGCCGAGGTTGATTTTTGCCGAGATTTTGGGGGCGGCCAGCGGCCCGCGCCAATCTGGAACGACCCCAGACTAGGCCACACTGACGATAAAAACAAATTGCCTTTCCTGTTTATTTCGATAGGATTTTCTTATGATAGGCTTGACTGCATGATCGGATTGACAGTTCGCCAGATGCATTATTTTGACGCGCTGGCGCAGACGCTGCATTTCGGGCGTGCGGCGAAACTTGCCGGTGTCAGCCAGCCGGCGCTGTCCTCCCAGATCGCAGAAATGGAGCAACGGCTGAACTGCCGGCTGTTCGAACGCGGCGGCAAGTCGGTGCGCATGACGGACGAAGCGGTCGCCCTGTTGCCTCGCATCGAGCGCATCCTGGCTGACATACGTGACGTGGAAACGACGGCCCGGCGCGGCCGCACCGCCATGGAGGGACGCTTCCGGTTGGGCATCATCCCGACCGTAGCGCCCTATCTTCTGCCGCGGGCCTTGCCCGAACTGAAGAAGCATTTCCCGGCCCTGCTGCTCGAACTGCGCGAGGCGGTCACCACCTCCCTGGTCGAGGACACCGCATCGCGAAAACTCGATGCCTTCATCGCCGCGCTTCCGCTCGACCATCCCGGGCTGATCACCGAAGCGCTGTTTCCCGACCGGTTCTTCCTGGCCGTGCCATCAGGCGATCCGGCCTTTGCCTCGCCGCCGGTTCCGCCCGAGAGCCCGGCGCTGGAAAGACTGATGCTGCTGGAAGAAGGCCATTGCCTGCGCGAACAGGCGCTGGCCGTCTGCGGCAATGTGCGGCCGGTGGCGATGGCAAGCTATGGCGCGACCAGCCTGACCACGCTTTTGCAGATGGTGGCGCACGGGCTCGGTGTCACTCTCATCCCCGAAATGGCGGCGGGCCCTGCCGGCACTATCCCCGATCTCAAGATCGTGCCGTTCCAGGAGCCGATGCCGCAGCGCATGATCTGCCTAGCCTGGCGGCGCAACAATGCGCGGCACGGCGAATGCGTCGAACTGGCGAAGATCATCCGGGGCCTCGGTGCGGTGATGCTGGTGGCGTGAGAAGCGAACAACCCCGCGCCGGACCGTTCGCGCGTGCGAGAGCCGGGCTCGGCGCAGGGCATCGGAGATGCGGAACCGACGACGTCAGCCTGTCAGGGTATCGCGATGCCGGCATGGTGACTTCCCAAGTGCCAGAAGGGTAGCCGAAACCGATCACGCTCCGCTTCGACGATATGGAAGCCCGCCGCCCGGATCAGCTGCAATGGGTCGCGGTTGAGACGGCAGCCGCCGGCGAGCCGGCCCCACAGCCGGTTCAGATGCTCCTGCCACCGGCGGCAACGCGGCCCTTCGGCCTGGCCGTGCTCGATGAAGATCAGCCGGCCCGTGGGCTTCAGGATGCGCCGGATCTCGGTCAGCGCCACCTCAGGGTCCGGAATGGTGCAGAAGGCATAGGTGACGACGACCGTGTCGGCGAAGCTGTCGGTCAATGGCAGTCTTTCACCGCTGGCCCGGATACAGTCGACATCGAATGGCAAGGAACGGGTCTTCGGTTCGGCCAGACCCAGCATCGTGCCGTCGGGATCGACGCCGACCACCCGTTTCACCCTGCCGGCGTCGTAATAGGGAAGGTTCAGGCCGGACCCGAAACCGACCTCGACCACAACGCCCCCCGCCCGCGGGATCAAGCGCCTTCGCATATGCGCGAAGGCGCTGGCCGAACAGCCGGCGTGGACGAGGTAGGGAGCAATGCAGCGCGCGTACCAGGAGAGACAGGATTGGCACATGCTTCAGCCTCCTAGCCGTGTGCTGGCGGCACCGGAAGGGATGCCTCCGCCGGCAGCGGGCCCTGATGTGCAATGGTGGATGGGAGTATTGACCAGTGACATTTCTCGCTCCAAGGGAGTCTCATGATCGGGCCCGATCGGCCCGACGTCGTGGGGATGGATAGAAGGCCGGCGTCCCCTCAACGTCCCTGGATGGCGGTGGTCGGATCGATGGAGCGATTGGAATTCCGATTTCTGGGTTTTCCGGAGTTCCGCTTGAACGGCCGGCGGGTGGAACTCGCCCTGCGCAAGGCGGCAGCCCTCCTCATCTATATCGCCGAGGCCAGCGGGCCGGTGGCGCGCGAGGTCGCCGCCACACTTTTGTGGCCCGAGACCGACGATCAGGCCGCACGCGCCCGCCTTCGGCGGACACTCTATAAAATCCGCATCGCGTTCGGCAGTGAGATCATCGCCGCCACAGGCGGCTCCCTCAGCCTGCACCCAGCATTGTCCGCTGAGATCGACACCAGGGTTTTCGAGCATGCCTGCAATTCCGGCTCTCTCGACGCCGCAGCCGATATCTACAAAGTCGACTATCTCGCCGGCTCCTCGCTGCCGGACTGTCCGGAATTCGAAGAATGGGTCTTCTTCCGGCGGGAGACCTTGCGCGGCCGCTTGGTGCAAGCGCTGGAGCGGCTCGTCGAAGCCAAGATCGCCGGCGGCGAGCCGCGCGGCGCGATCGTTCATGCGACGCGGCTGGCGGCACTCGACCCCCTGAGCGAAAGCGCGCACCGCCACTTGATCCGTGCCCACCTGGCGGCAGGCGACAGGGCGGCGGCGGAGCGTCAGATCGAGACGTGCATCCGGCTGTTGCGGGACGAACTCGGCGTAGCGCCGAACCCCGCCACGCTGGCCATGCTGCGCGAGCCAACTCAGGACACCACCTTGGACGTGCCCAGAACGCGCTATGTCGCGGTCGACGGCATCCACATCGCGTACCAGATCGTCGGTAGCGGCCCGACGGACATCGTGCTCGTTCCCGGCTTTATTTCGCATGTCGAGCGTATCTGGGAAGACCCGGGCTGCCGCGCCTGGCTGACCGCGATTTCGCGCCTGGGTCGCCTGATTCTCTTCGACCGGCGCGGCATGGGGCTTTCCGACCGCGTGGGTGCCCGTCCCACAGTCGAGGCGACGGCGCAGGATATTCTGGCGGTCATGAATGCGGCCGGCAGCCGCCGGGCCTTGCTCGTCGGCGCGTCGGAGGGTGGGCCGGGCTGTATCCGTTTTGCGGTCGAGCATCCCGATCGGCTGACAGGCCTTGTCCTGTGGGGCTCGCTTGCGAAAGGCAGCCGCGCGCCTGACTATCCCTACGCCTTGACCGTCGCGCAGTATGATCTTTGGAAGCAACGCCTGCTCGCGGGCTGGGGTGGCCCGGCGGAAATCGAAACCTTCGCCCCAAGCCTCGCTGGCGACCGTCAGGCGAGGACTTGGTGGGCCGGATTGCTCAGGGCAGCCTCCAGCCCGGGCGCGGTCGCGGGCCTGCTCGAGGCATTGCGGGACGCCGATGTCCGTCACCTCCTGGCAAAAGTCTCCGCCCCGACGATGGTCCTCCACCGTTCCGGCGACCGCGCCGTGCGCATCGAGGCCGGGCGGTTTCTCGCGTCCAGGATTCCCGGCGCGCGTTTCATCGAGGTCGACGGCGACGACCACTGGTTCTGGGTCGGCGACCAGCAGATGCTGCTCCACAGCATCAGCGCGCTGGTACGACGCGGCTGATCCGGCCTCACGCCGTCTTTTGCGTCACCAGTCCCAGCTCTTCCACCATCGCCTGACGCATCAGGAATTTCTGCGGCTTGCCGGTCACCGTCATCGGCAATTCGGTGCGGAAGCGGATGTGGCGCGGCACCTTGTAGTGGGCGATCTGGCCGGCGCAGAAGGCCTTGATCTCCTGTTCGGTGGCGACCTGGCCGGGCTTGAGGACGATCCAGGCGCACAACTCCTCGCCATATTTGGCGTCGGGAATGCCGAAGACCTGGACTTCCCGCACTTTGGGATGGCGGTAGAGGAATTCCTCGACCTCTCTGGGATAGACGTTCTCGCCGCCACGGATGACCATGTCCTTGACGCGGCCGACAATGTTGCAATAGCCCTCGGCGTCGATGGTGGCGAGGTCGCCGGTGTGCATCCAGCCATCACTATCTATCGCCTCGCGGGTCTTTTCGTCGTCGTCCCAATAGCCCTTCATCACCGAATAGCCGCGCGTGCAAAGCTCGCCCGGCGCGCCGACCGCAACGGTGGCGCCATCGGCGTCGATCGCCTTGACCTCGACATGCGGATGGATGCGCCCGACGGTCGAGACGCGCTTTTCCAGCGGATCGTCAACGCTGCTCTGGAACGAGACCGGACTGGTCTCGGTCATGCCGTAGGCGATGGTCACTTGCGCCATATGCATCAGCGATACCACCTTCTTCATCACCTCGATCGGGCATGGCGAACCGGCCATGATGCCGGTGCGCAGGCTGGACAGATCGAAGGATGAAAAGTCCGGATGGTCGAGCATGCCTACGAACATGGTCGGCACGCCATAGAGGCCGGTGCAGCGCTCCTGCGACACGGCTTTCAACGTTAGGCCCGGATCAAAACCCTCGCAGGGGAAAACCATGGTCGCGCCCTTCGACACGCAACCCATCGTGCCCATCGACATGCCGAAGCAATGGTAGAGCGGCACAGGGATGCAGAGCCGGTCGTCGACGGTGAGGTTGATGGCCGAGGTGACGAAATTGCCGTTGTTGACGATGTTCAGATGGGTGAGCGTCGCGCCCTTGGGTGCCCCTGTCGTGCCCGAGGTGAACTGGATGTTGATCGCATCGCCCGGCTTCAGCCCCTCGGAAATGCGGTCAAGGCTGTCATGCTCGTCGCGCCCAGCCATGGCCAGCACATCGCCGAAATTGAACATGCCTGGCGAGTTCTCCTCGCCCATGCGGATGACAATCCTGAGCGCCGGCAACTTGCTGGCCTTCAGTTTGCCCGGTGTTGCCGTGGCGATCTCCGGCGCCAGCGTCTCGATCATGCCGAGATAGTCCGACGTCTTGAAGCTGGCCGCCGTCACCAAGGCCTTGCAGCCGACCTTGTTCAGGGCATATTCCAGTTCGGTCAGCCGGTAGGCGGGATTGATGTTGACCAAGATCAGGCCGATGCGGGCGGTGGCGAACTGCGTCACCAGCCATTCCCACCGGTTGGGTGACCAGATGCCGACCCGGTCGTCCTTCTGGAGACCGAGTGCCAGGAAGCCGGCGGCCAGCGCATCCACCGTGTCCGACAGTTCGCTCCAGGTGAAGCGCTTGTCCTGGCCGACAAAGACGGCGGCATCGAGCGTGCCGTATTTGCTGACGGTGTCGGAGAAAAGTGCTGGAATGGTCTTGTCGAGCAGCGGCACGCCGCGATCGCCCGAGACATGCGCCCTGCCATCCACGGGCGCGATAAAGACGCCGCCAGCACGCGCGCCACGGCCGCGCAGATTGGTGGCGTTCTTCAGCTCGTCGAGATTGACCGGCATCGCTGTCTCCTCCAAGACTGGCCGAACCTATCAGCCTGCCGGGATGCTGGAAATCCCGTCGATGGTACTGGAGCCCCTTCCCTGAAGGATCGCTATGCGATCGCTGCCGCCATTTTCGCGACGATGTCGCGCAAGACGGCTTCGTCGGCAGCGGCACGTGTCTTCCTCGAAGCCACAAGGCAGGCCTGCGACTCCAGCACGACGCCATCGCCCAGCACCTTGAGATGGTTGGCGCGCAGCGTCGAGCCCGTGCTGGTGATGTCGACGATGACGTCGGCAAGGCCGGCCGCCGGCGCGCCCTCGGTGGCGCCGAGGCTCTCGACGATGCGATAGACCTGGATACCGTGTTTGAGCGAAAAGAACTGCTGCGTCAGCCGCCAGTATTTGGTGGCGATCCTGAGCCGCCGGCCATGACGCTGGCGGAAATCGGCTGCAACGTCGTCGAGATCGGCCATGGTATCGACATCGAGCCAGATCTCGGGCACCGCGACCACGACATCGGCATGGCCGAAGCCGAGGCGGGCGACGATCTCGGTTCGCGCTTCCCAGTCGGCGAGATTTTCCCGCACCAGGTCCTCACCGGTGATGCCGAGATCGACCGCGCCCTGGCCTATTTCGCCCGATATTTCGGAGGCCGACAGGAAAACCACTTCGACATTGTCCAGGCCCTCGACGCGGGCGTGATATTTGCGCTCGTCGCCGGGCAGGCTGACGGCGAGGCCAGCCTTGGCCAGCACCTCCAGGGCCTGCTCCTTGAGCCTGCCCTTCGACGGGATCGCCAGTGTGATCATGATGCCGCCCCCCGCAACGCTTCGATGCGGTCGAGCCACACCGAGAAGCCGACACCAGGGATCGCGGTCCTGGCGCCGAGCAGCGTCAGCAACCTGTCATAGCGCCCGCCACCGGCGAGGGGACGCTCGCCATTGGCCGCCGCGATTTCGAAGACCACACCCGTGTAATAATCGAGCGGACGGCCGAAAGCGGCGTCGTAGCGAATTTCTCCCGAGGGCAAGCCATGCGCCTCGATCGCCTTGGCGCGGGCCGAGAATTTTTCCAGCGCGGCGCCCAGCGAAAGTCCGGCGCCGGCGGCGAAGGTTTCCAACGCCTGGGCTGCGCCATCGAGCGGCACGTCGATCGTCAGAAAATTCTTCAGGGCAGCGAAAGCCTCGTTCGACAGCCGCACGCTGCGCAACTCGGCTTTCTCGATCAGCCGCCGCGCGATATCCGACGGCGCGCGCCCGGCGGATGCCGACAGGCCAGCCTCTTCCATGCCGCCGGCAATGTGCTGGGAAAGACCGTCCAGATCGCCGTCGAGGACAAGCGCCGCGACTGGACCGGAGAGCTGGCCGTTGCGCGGCGGGTTGGCGAGATCGGCGAGTGCGGCCTCCAGCATCGGCGCCGAGCCGAAGGCGCGGGCCAGC
>NZ_JAPYKP010000017.1:0-63592 GCF_037179725.1 Mesorhizobium sp. Cs1321R2N1
TGGCCGCGATCGTGCCGCCCATCGCCTCGACGAAGCCACGGCAGATCGACAGGCCGAGCCCGGTGCCGGCGCGCACCTGATCGCCCTTGCGCACCCGGTAGAAGGTGTCGAACACGCGCTCCAGGTCCTGCGCCGGAATGCCCAGCCCCTCATCCATGATCTGCACGACGACTGAGCCATTGTCGGCCCAGGCTTGGACGCGGATCGCCGAGCCCGGCGGCGAATACTTCGACGCATTGTCTAGAAGGTTGAACAGCACCTGCTCGAACAACACGGGATCGAGCCTCAGCATCGGCAGGTCGGGGGGAATATCGACCTCGATCTTGTGTTCACTGGCGATCTTGCGGGCACGGTCGAGTGCCGTGCCGACGATATCTCCCAGATAGTGAAGGGCGGAGTTCGGCTCCATCGCACCGGACTCGATCTTGGTCATGTCGAGCAGATTGGCGATGAAGCGGTTCAGCCGTTCCGATTCGTCGATCACCGTCGACAGAAGCTCCGCCCTGTCCTGCTCGGGCAGGTCGGGCGCGAACTCCTTGAGTGTGCCGGCCGCCCCCATGATGGCCGCGAGCGGCGTCTTCAGGTCATGCGAAATCGAGGTCAGCAGCGCCGAGCGCAGCCGGTCGGCTTCGGCGGCCAGCTTGGCGCGGTCGACATCGGCGACGAGCTGGACGCGTTCGATCGCCACCGCCGCCTGGTCTGCCAGCGCGTCGAGCAGCCGCTGTTGCTCGGGCGTCAAAAGGGGGCCCTGCTTGTCATTGTCGAGACCGACGACGCCGATTGCCGTGCGTCCCGTACGCAAGGGAAGATAGAGGCGCTTGGCGCCGGGCAGCGTGTCGGCGCCGCGTCCGGCGGCGCGGTTATGCTCCCAGGCCCAGCGGGCGGCGGCGATGTCGGCCTCGGCCAGCGTGTCGTCGGGCGGATAGCCTGCCTTGACGGTGATGGTGCCGTCTTCCGGCAGCAGCAGTACCACGCGCAGCTTCAGCATCGAGGCTATCTGGAAGGCGGTGGCCCAGAGCACGTCATCGAGCGTGCCGGCGCCGGCGAGCTTCTTGGAGAACAGATAGATGTCCTCGGTTGCCCGCGCCCGTGAGCGGGCGGCGGCGGCCTGACGCTGGACGCGCGCCGTCAGGTTGCTGGCGATGACGGCAACGGCGACGAAGACGGCAATCGCAACGATGCTCTCGGGATCCCGGATCGTCAGCGTGTAGCGCGGCTCGAGGAAAAAATAGTTGAAGGCAAGGACACTGAGGAAACAGGCGTAAAGCGCCGGCCAGAGACCACCGGCCACCGCCGATGTCAGCACGGAGAGCAGGAAGACGATCGCCAGGTTGCGAACGTCGAGGAACTGGTCGAGAACAGTGCTGACGGCCAATGATCCGGCAACGTAAGCCGTGGCGAGCAAATACGGCTTGGCCTCAAACTGCCTCTGCTCGGCTGCCGCGCTCACTCTCCTGGAAGGCGTCTCGGTGTCCCGCTCCGTTCCGGAGATGACATGGACGCTGATGTCGCCGGCATTGCGGATCAGATCATAGGTGAGCGATCCCTCGATCAGTTCCCGCCAGCGCGACCGGGTCGGCCTGCCGACCACGATGTGGGTGAAATTGTTCGCCGTCGCATGGCGAACGATGTCCTGCGCGACGCTCTGGCCCGGAATGGTCGTCACCTCGGCACCGAGCTGCTCGGCCAGGCGCAGGAGTGTGGCGAGCTTGTCCTTGTCGTCCTCGGACATGCCGGCCGAGCGAGGCGTGTCGACATGAAGTGCCGTCCATGGCGCACGAAGCCTGTCGGCCAGCCTGCGTGCGTAGCGAATGCGGGCCGCCCCGCCCGGATGCGCATCGACGCAGACGAGAACCCGTTCCCCGGCAGCCCACGGTCCCTGGATGGCGTGGGACTGCATGTGGTTGAGCAACTGCTCGTCGACGCGCTGGGCGGTACGCCGCAGCGCCAATTCCCGCAACGCGGTCAGATTGCCCGGCGAAAAATAGTTCTCGACGGCACGCTGCGCCGTGTTGGGGAAATAGACCTTCCCCTCCTCCAGCCGCTTGATCAGGTCGTCGGGCGTCAGATCGATGATTTCGACATCGTCGGCCTGGTCGATGATGGAATCGGGCACCGTCTCGCGCACCCTGACCCGCGTGATCTGGGCGACGACGTCGTTCAGGCTTTCGACATGCTGGATGTTGAGCGTCGTATAGACGTCGATGCCCCGCGCCAGGATTTCCTGGACGTCGAGATAGCGCTTGGGGTGGCGGCTGCCGGGCGCGTTGGTGTGGGCGAGTTCATCGACCAGGACCAGCGCCGGACGCCGGGCAAGGATGGCGTCGATATCCATCTCGTCGAGGACACGCCCCCTGTAATCGACCTTGCGGCGGGCAATGACTTCATACCCCTCGACCAGGGCCCGGGTTTCCTTGCGGCCATGCGTCTCGACCACGCCGATCACCACGTCGACGCCGTCGGCCAGCCTGGCACGGCCCGACATCAGCATCTCGTAAGTCTTGCCGACGCCCGGCGCCGCCCCCAGGAATATGCGCAGACGGCCGCGCTCTTCCCGCCCGGCATGCTCTAGCAGCGCGTCGGGAGATGGTCTGTTTTCGACGTAGCTTCTGTTGTCCGGCATCGGGTCCGATCATGAATGGCGCCGGGGACCGTGTCGATCCCCGGCGCCGGCCATTACCTATTCGCGGCATCCAGCGCCAGGTTGAGAGCCAGCACATTGACCGCCGGCTCGCCGAGCACGCCAAACTCCCGGTCCTCGACCTGGCTGTCGACGAGCGCCTTGACCTTGGCTTCGTCGATGCCCCTGGCCTTGGCCACGCGCGGAACCTGGAAATAGGCGGCCTCGGGGCTGATCTGCGGATCAAGGCCGCTGCCGGATGTGGTCACAAGGTCCATCGGCACCGGCGCATTCGGATTTTCCGCCTTCAGCTTTTCGGCATCGTCCTTGATGCGCTCGATCAACCTCGGATTGGTCGGGCCGAGATTGGAGCCACCCGAGGCGCCGGCATCATAGCCATTGCCCGCCGCCGAAGGTCGTCCGTGGAAATACTTGTCGCTGGCGAAGGCCTGGCCGATCAGTTCGGAGCCGACCACCTTGCCGTCCTTCCCGATCAGGCTGCCATTGGCCTGGCGCGGGAACAGCGCCTGGGCGATGCTGGTCATGCCGATGGGATAGACGAGCCCGGTCAGCACGGTGAAGAAGGCGATCATGATGATCGCGGGTCTGATTTGCTTGAGCATCGGAATGATCCTTATGCAAGGCCGAGGGCCGTGACGGCCATGTCGATTATCTTGATGCCGACGAACGGCACGACGATGCCGCCGAGGCCGTAGACGAGAAGGTTGCGGCTGAGCAGCGCACCGGCGCCGATCGCCCTGTACTTCACGCCGCGCAGCGACAGCGGGATCAGCGCGATGATGATCAGCGCGTTGAAGATGATGGCCGACAGGATGGCGCTCTGCGGTGTCGCAAGGTGCATGATGTTGAGCGCCTGTAACGGGCCCGTCGTCTGGCCGGGCGCAACGTAGAAGACGGCGAACATGGCCGGGATGATGGCAAAATACTTGGCGACGTCATTGGCGATCGAGAAGGTGGTCAGTGAGCCGCGCGTCATCAACAGCGCCTTGCCGATCTCGACGATCTCGATCAGCTTGGTCGGATCGCTGTCGAGATCGACCATGTTGCCGGCCTCGCGGGCGGCGACCGTGCCGGTGTTCATGGCCACGCCGACATCGGCCTGCGCAAGGGCTGGCGCGTCGTTGGTGCCGTCGCCGCACATGGCGACCAGCTTGCCCTTGGCCTGTTCGTCGCGGATCAGCTTCAGCTTGTCCTCGGGCGTTGCCTGGGCAAGGAAGTCGTCGACGCCGGCTTCCGCCGCTATGGCTGCCGCCGTCATCGGATTGTCGCCCGTAATCATCACCGTGCGGATGCCCATGCTGCGCAGTTCGGCGAAGCGCTCGCGGATACCCCCCTTGACGATGTCCTTGAGGTGGACGACGCCGAGCAGCCGCCCGTCCCTCTCGACCGCCAGCGGCGTGCCGCCCGATTTGGCGATCTCGTCGGCGATCGCCTGCAGGTCGCGCAAGGTATCGCTTCCGGGCCGTGTGCCATGTGTGGCTGATGTCGGCTGGCTGACATAGGTCAGGATCGAATCGACCGCGCCCTTACGCACCGAAGAGCCGTCTACGTCGACGCCGCTCATGCGGGTCTGTGCCGTGAAGGGCACGAACGTGGCGTGCAATGTCGCCATGTCGCGGGCACGGATGGCATATTTCTCCTTGGCCAGCACCACGATCGAGCGGCCTTCCGGCGTCTCGTCGGCGAGCGAGGCAAGCTGTGCCGCGTCGGCCAGTTCCTGCTCGCTGACGCCCCTGACCGGGCGGAACTCGGTCGCCTGGCGATTGCCGAGCGTGATTGTGCCGGTCTTGTCGAGCAGCAGCGTGTCGACGTCGCCGGCGGCTTCGACGGCGCGGCCCGACATGGCCAGCACATTGAAGCGCACCAGGCGGTCCATGCCGGCAATGCCGATGGCCGACAGCAGTGCGCCGATCGTGGTCGGGATAAGGGTCACGAACAGCGCGACGAGCACGGTCACCGAGATATAGCCGCCCGAGTAGGAGGCAAAGCTCGGGATGGTCGCGGTGGCCAGCACGAAGATCAGCGTCATGCCGACGAGCAGGATGTTGAGCGCGATTTCGTTCGGCGTCTTCTGGCGCTCGGCGCCTTCGACCAGCGAGATCATGCGATCGAGGAAAGTATGGCCGGCGGCGGCGGTGATGCGCACGCGGATCCAGTCGGAGAGCACCTGTGTGCCGCCGGTGACCGCCGAGCGGTCGCCGCCGGATTCGCGGATGACCGGCGCGGACTCGCCCGTTATCGCCGCCTCGTTGACCGAGGCGACGCCTTCCACCACCTCGCCGTCGGACGGGATGATGTCGCCGGCCTCGACGAGGACGATGTCGCCGACCTTCAAACCGGTGCCGGGCACCAGCTTGAACTTGGTGCGATCCTCGCCCGTCAAAAGCTTGGCCTGGGTTTCGGTGCGCGCCTTGCGCAGCGAATCCGCCTGCGCCTTGCCGCGCCCCTCGGCGACGGCTTCGGCGAAATTGGCAAACAGCACCGTGAACCACAGCCAGATGATGATCTGCAGCGTGAAGCGCAGATCGCCGCCACCGGTGATGAGGTCCTTGACGAACAGCACCGATGTCAGCGCCGACACGACGGCGACGACGAACATGACCGGATTGCGGGCCAGCGTGCGCGGATCGAGTTTGCGGAAGGCACCGCCGATGGCGGGCCACAGGATGCCGGCATCCATGATGCTGGCCGATTTTGACTGGCTCATTTTGAAGCTCCGGCTTCAGTATTGATGTGCGGCACCGATTGGTCGGATGCCGGAAAAAGATGAGGAAGCCCGTAGGCCAGCAGCCAGAGCGCGATCATGGCAGCGGCAAGCCCAAGAAATGTCGACAGGGTCGGGAAAGGAGGCGGCATTCCCTCCTTCCCCAGATCGGCCCGATGCCTGACATTGCGGCGCTTGTTGCTGAACCAGGACATGTCTGCCTCAGAATGTTTGTCCATGAATCGTTGCCAGGTGCTCGACAACAGGTCCGACGGCGAGCGCCGGGAAGAAGGTCAGGCCGCCGACAATGACGATGACGCCGACCAGCAGCCCGACGAACAGCGGTCCGTCGGTCGGGAAGGTGCCGGCCGAGGCGGGCACGGTCTTCTTCGCCGCCAGCGCGCCGGCGATGGCGAGCGCCGGTATGATGACCAGGAAACGGCCCATCAGCATGCCGATGCCGAGCGTAATGTTGTACCAGGGCGTGTTGCCGCTGAGGCCGCCGAAGGCCGAACCGTTGTTCGCCGCCGCCGAGGTGTAGGCGTAGAGGATTTCGGAGAAGCCGTGCGGCCCGCCATTGGCGATCGAGGCCACCGCGCTCGGCAGCACCACCGCGATGGCGGTGAAGACCAGCATCGCCAGAGGCAGGCACAGGATGGCCAGCATCGCCATCTTGACCTCCTTGGCCTCGATCTTCTTGCCGAGATATTCGGGCGTTCGGCCAACCATCAGGCCGGCGACGAAGACGGCGATCAGGATGAACATCAGCATGCCGTAGAAACCGGCGCCGACGCCGCCGACGATGACTTCGCCGAGCTGCATGTTGATGAGAGGGATCATGCCGCCGAGCGCGGTGAAGCTGTCATGCATGGCGTTGACCGCGCCGCAGGAGGCCGCCGTGGTGATGACCGCGAACAGCGCCGAGAGTGCGATGCCGAAACGGGTCTCCTTGCCTTCCATGTTACCGCCGTCGATGCCGAGCGCATGGACGAGCGGATTGCCCGCCGCTTCGGCCCAATAGCAGACGGCGACGCCGGCGATGAACAGCACGCCCATGGCGGCCAGGATCGCCCAGCCCTGACGCTGATTGCCGACCATGCGGCCGAAGACGTTGGTCAAGGCAGCGCCGACGACGAAGATCGACAGCATCTGGATCAGGTTGGAGATGGCATCGGGGTTTTCGAATGGATGTGCCGCGTTGGCATTGAAGAACCCGCCGCCATTGGTGCCGAGCATCTTGATGGCGACCTGTGAGGCGACCGGGCCGAGCGCGATCGTCTGCCTGGCGCCCTCCAGCGTGGTGGCGTTGACGTAAGGCCCGAGCGTCTGCGGCATGCCGAGCCAGACATAGACAAGGGTAAGCACGACGCAGAGCGGCAAAAGCACATAAAGCGTGGCGCGCGTCATATCGACCCAGAAATTGCCGATCGATCTTCCGGAAGCGCGGGCAAAGCCGCGGATCAGCGCGATCGCAACGGCAATGCCTGTGGCGGCCGAAACGAAATTCTGGACAGTCAGGCCGGCCATCTGCACGAGGTAGGACATCGTGCTTTCGCCGCCGTAGTTCTGCCAGTTGGTGTTGGTCATGAAGCTGGCGGCGGTGTTGAAGGCGAGCGCCGGGTCGACCGCGCTCATGCCAGCCGGATTGTAAGGCAGGCCGCCCTGCAGACGCTGCAGGACATAGAGCACCAGGAAGCCTGCCAGGTTGAACATGAGCAGCGCCACCGCATAGCTGGCCCAGTGCTGTTCCTCGCGCTCGCTGGTTCCGCAAATGCGGTAGAGCCCCTGTTCGAGCGGGCGGAAGATCGGCGAAAGCGGCGTGCGATCACCTTTGAAGACGCGGTGCATGTAGAAGCCGAGCGGCTTCACCAGCAAAACGAGGATCCCGCAATAGAGGAGGATCTGTATCCATCCGTTCATGGTCATGATGTAGCTTCCGTGCGCCGGTGGATTAGAAACGCTCTGGACGAATGAGGGCGTAGGTGAGGTAGGCGAGCAGGAACAAGGTCACGCCACCACCGAGGATGTAATCGAAAAGCATGACTCGACCCTTCCGCTCAGATTCTGTCGCAGGCTTTGACGTAGACGAGGGACAGGGCGAAGAACAAAACCCCGATCCCGAGAACAATGACGTCCATGATTGCCTTCCTTGCTTTCACTGTCTTTCGGCCACAATCGAAGAGGCCAAAAACCGCTCGCGCTTGTTCGTCGCCTCGATGGCGACAGCATTCAAAGCTTCTGTCGGCGCGTTATATGGACCCGATCGCCATAAAGGTTCGAGACGGGACGGATGGCAAAGAAGTAGGAATTTTATAAAGGTTTCGGGGTAGGCGGCGGGCCACCGGCGATAGAGGTCGCCTTCGACGACGACCAGCGAGCCACGGTTTGGAGGCGGCACCGATTATCAGGATTGTGAAAGCGGCAAAGGACCATCCCAAGCCAACGCCAGGCGGGAATTGCGGCCTAACGCAGTGACGCGCTGTAGGATGCTGTTGCACGCAGACGCATCCAATGGCATTTCCGATGACAGGGCTTCTTGGCGGGCAAGTTTTGAAAAATTTCAAATTAGCCGGGAAATCAAGCGATTATGGCGGAGAGAGCGGGATTCGAACCCGCGTTACGGTCTCCCGTAAACACACTTTCCAGGCGTGCGCCTTCAACCACTCGGCCACCTCTCCGTCCTTGCATTTTTCGCGATGGCCGGTTTCGCCGCGCGGGTTGGGGACAATGCGGTCCCTTCAGGGATACCGGTACGCTATATCAGCGCCGTGGGTGCCGCCAACCAGCAAACACCTTCCCTTCGCACCTGAGCCGTCAAAGCAACAGGCGCGGGGCTCATCTAGTCGATCCCGCGCCGAATGCCAAGCCATAACGGCGGTCTATTCGCTTTGCCGGCCACACATAGCTTCGCCAAGCTGCGTCGCACCCGTTTTTCAAGCCGCCGCCCGAATGATGTGCACAGCCATGGCCGTAGGGCCGGCCGCGCTTGACTTCGCCGCGGCCCACCTGTCGAGTGAAGCGGAGGCTTTGCGGGGGGGGCATCGTCCGGAGATGTCTTCAAGCAGTGAAAAACCGGGCGGAACGCCGGACAGTGGACAGGCGCCGACAGGGCACCCGGACAGCGGGCTGTCCTACGTGCCGGTGGGCTGGCTCATCTTCGTCATGGCTTGGTCGGTCTACGGCCTGGCCTCGGCCTGGTGGCTGACCGGCAATTCCGGCCTGCCGGACAGGATCTTCTATTTCCTCCTCGGCGGGCTTGCCGTCGACATCATCACCATTCTGTGGGGACTCTACCTTCTCGGCCTTGCCTTTGGCCGCTCGGCGCGTTTCCCGCGCCACTTCATCATCTGGCAGGTGACGACCATCGTCTGGGTGCTGGCGAGGCTGGCTTATGTGCTTGCTGTGCCCGATTTCGTCTTCTCCGCCAGGAGCTTGCTCATAGGCGGCGCCGAAATCGCCATCGGCCTGCTCTGCATTTATCTGCTGCGCCGCGGCTCCGGCGCCGAAGGCGTCTATGCCAGGCAGCGGGCGGAAGCGCCGTCGGTCTTCGTTTCCATCGTCGCTGCCTTGCTCGGCATCATTCTGGGCGCGGTCATCGGCGCCGTTGGCGGCTTCCTGGCTGGCTCGGTGATCGCCGATGTCGCCGAGGTCAGTTGCTTCGAGGGCGGCTGCGGCTACTTTGCCGCCTTCATCGGCTTGGCCGGGCTGGTGGTCGGCGCCATTGCCGGGGGCATTCTTGCCGTCTTGCTCGTTCACCGCCGCCGGCGCACGCCGGCCGCATAGAGTTCAGAAGCACGGACCTTCAAATTCACGTATCGCGATTGCGGACAAGCCGCACGCATTCTATTTCTGGTTTCGGGACATGTGCCGGAGGTCTCCTGGTTAGCGTCCAGGAGGGACCGGGGGAGAGCCTTGATGTTTCGCTTCGTCTTTCGTCTTGCAGCCATGGTCGCGCTGTCGGTTTCCGTCATCATGGCGGTGCTCGACACGACGCGCACGGTGGCGGCTTCGGCCCTTGTGCTGACCCCCCTCAACGCGAGCTGGCTGGCCGTCTCGCCGGACACGCGGGCCGCTTTCGAAGGCTTCGTCCGCACCAAGGCCAGTCCGCTGCTGTGGGATGGCGTCATCGCCTGGGTGCTCAACCAGCCGGGCTTTGCCGTATTCGCGGTGCTGGCCTTCCTGCTTTACGCCATCGGCTACCGGCGGCAGCGGCGCACCGGACAGTTCGCGGCGAACTGACCCATCGCCTGCACCATTCCGGCCGCCTCCCGACGGCTTGCACACAAGGTCAGATCGCTGTGTGGCTTGCCCGCGACACGCTTTTCCAAAAGGTCAAAATTCCGCGTGAATTTTGTTTCGGGCCGTGCCAGATTGCCCGGGAGCGGGAGGGGAATACACTCCTGGCTGACGTCGTTTGCCGGCCGGAGAACCGGGCAGGCAGGCGGTGCGTAACGGAAAAAATAACCGACAGGGTGTGGATCACATGAAACGTATCGTTCTCGGCCTCCTGGCCGCAACCGCAATGGTTCTTCCGGCTTTCGCCGCGGATGTCCAGCCGGCCATCCTTTACGACCTGGGCGGCAAATTCGACAAATCCTTCAACGAGGCTGCCTATCACGGCGCCGAGAAGTTCAAGACCGAGACCGGCACCCCTTATGTCGAGTTCGAAGTGTCGAACGCCTCGCAGCGCGAGCAGGCGCTGCGCCGCTTCGCCGAGGACGGCCACAACCCGATCGTTATGGCCGGCTTTGCCTGGGAGGATGCGCTGAAGAAGGTCGCGGCCGAATACCCGGACCTCAACTTCGCCATCATCGACGATGCCGTCGACCTGCCCAATGTCCGCTCGCTGGTGTTCAAGGAGAATGAAGGTTCCTATCTCGTCGGCATCATGGCGGCGATGGCGTCGAAGTCGAAGAAGGTTGCCTTCGTCGGCGGCATGGACATCCCGCTGATCCGCAAGTTCGAATGCGGCTATGTCGGCGGCGCCAAGTCGGCCGGCGCGACCGACGTCATCCAGAACATGACTGGTGACACGCCGGCGGCGTGGAACGATCCGGCCAAGGGCGGCGAGATCGCCAAGACGCAGATCGACCAGGGCGCCGACGTTGTCTACGCGGCCGCCGGCGGCACCGGCGTTGGCGTGCTGCAGGCAGCCGCCGATGCCGGCAAGCTCGGCATTGGTGTCGATTCTAACCAGAACGGCCTGCAGCCCGGCAAGGTGCTGACCTCGATGCTGAAGCGCGTCGACGTTGCCGTCTACACCGCCTTCATGGACGGCAAGAACGGCACCTTCAAGGGTGGCGTCGAGAATCTCGGCCTCAAGGAAGGCGGCGTCGACTACGCCATGGACGACAACAACAAGGCGCTGGTAACGGCAGAGATGAAGGCGGCGGTCGAAAAGGCCAAGGCCGACATCATCGCCGGCACGGTCAAGGTCCACGACTACACCGCCGACAACGCCTGCCCCTATTGATCGGCGGCGCCGTACGGCAATGACTGGAACCGCCGGGCAACGCCCGGCGGTTTTGCTTTTGCCTGATCGGACGAAACTCGCAAATGGCACAGGGAGCGAGGAATGCAGCCAACGATCGAACCCATGCGCGAGCATGACATCGACGTCGTGGCGCGACTGCGGATTGCCGCCTTCTTCGAGGGCACGGGAAGGACGCTGGAAGAGGATGCGGCAGGGCTCCGCAACCTTCTGACCAGCGACGGCTTTGAAACGGCTTTGGTTGCCCGTGTCAACGATGTGCCGGTCGGCACCTGCCTGCTGGTGCACCATGAACTGGAACCGGCGCATGATGTGACACCATGGCTGGCCGGGCTTGTCGTTGATGCCGCTCATCAAGGCAAGGGAACCGGCACCGCGCTGGTCAAGGCGATCGAAGCGCATGCGGCGTCAGTCGGCGTCGAGATGCTCTACCTCTACACATGGCAAGCGCGCGAGTTCTACGCGGCACTCGGCTGGGAAACGGTCGAGGTGTGCGAGCAGGGCGGCGAAACGATGATGCTGATGTCGCGCCGGCTGGATCACAGTTTCCCCACGAGATAGCCGAGCGCGAAGGCCGCAATCAGCCCGACAGCGACCACAAGTCCAAGCCAGCCGCCAAGCGCGTGCACGCCAACGCCGTGTGGTGGCCGGGACAAGCTTCGGATCACTGTCGGTGACTTGGCATCGTTGCCGCCCAGGCCAACGCTGCGCATTTGCGGCAATTCGGCGAGGCGTTGCCTAACCAGCGCCCAATGATTGGCGCCGGTTGGTTTTTCGGCGCGGTCGAAAACATGCATGCGTTCGGCGAGCTGCGCCACGGCGTCGCGGAAGGCAGGATCGATCTCGAGATCGCGCTCGGCCCGCTCGCGCTCGGCATCGTTCATCAGGCCGAGCACATAGTCGCCGGCCCTTGCGATGCGGTCGCTTTCACCGGCCATGGCCAGGACCCTCCCCTTTTCCTCACCAGTGTGGCGGTTTGGTCACCGGCACATCCGATGCCGCCTGCTCTTCAAGCGCCAGGAAGCGGTCGGTCAGCGCATCGAGCTTGCGCTGCATGCGTTCGATCACCTTCCACTGCTCGGCGATCTGGACCGACAGTTCCTCGATGGTCTTCTCCTGCTCGGCGGCGCGGATTTCCAGTGTCGTCAGCCGGTCGGCGGGCATGATCATGCAAAGTCCTCAGTTCTGTACCGCGACACCTTGCGCCGCAACGTCAAATCGACCTCGCCATATTAGCGAATGCGAGAGCTTCGGCCACGTTCGAAATTGACAAGCGCGCGGGGATTTGTCGAGAGTGGGGGCGGCTCCGGACAATTGGCACGGGCGGAGCGTCATGCTAGGCGTCTTGACCAAGCGATAAAAAATAAGAGTGGGACGGGCTGCATGGCGCAAGCCGCAATCGAATTGATCGGCATCAACAAGAGTTTTGGCGCGGTGCGCGCCAACCGCGACATCAATCTGGAGATCGCGCGCGGCACCATCCACGGCATCGTCGGCGAGAACGGTGCCGGCAAGTCGACGCTGATGTCGATCCTCTATGGTTTCTACCAGGCCGACAGCGGCGAGATTCGTGTCGGCGGCCAGCCGGCGTCGATCAAGACCCCCAACGACGCGATCGCGCTCGGCATCGGCATGGTGCACCAGCATTTCATGCTGGTCGACAATTTCTCTGTGCTGGAGAACATCATCCTCGGCGCCGAAACCGATGCGCTTCTGAAGAGCAGCATCGCCAAGGCGCGCTCCGAGCTTGACCGGCTGGAGCGCGAATACGGGCTGGAAGTCGATCCCGATGCGATCATCGAAGAACTGCCGGTCGGCCTGCAGCAGCGTGTCGAAATCCTGAAGGCGCTTTATCGCGGCGCCGAAATCCTGATCCTCGATGAACCGACGGGCGTTTTGACGCCGGCCGAGGCCGACCACCTGTTCCGCATCCTCAGGCAATTGAAGGAACAGGGAAAGACGGTGGTGCTGATCACCCACAAGCTGCGCGAGATCATGGCCATCACCGACACCGTGTCGGTGATGCGTCAGGGCACGATGGTGGCGACCAGGGAGACCAGGAAAACCACTGTCGAGGAACTGGCGGAACTGATGGTCGGGCGGCGCGTGCTGCTGAGGGTCGAAAAGGGCGAGGCCGAGGCCGGTGCCGTCAAGCTCGCGGTCAAGAACCTGACGGTCAGGGATTCCCGCGGCGTCACCATGGTCGACGACGTCTCCTTCGATTTGCGCGCCGGCGAGATCGTCGGCATCGCCGGCGTCGCCGGCAACGGCCAATCCGAGCTGCTCGAGGCGATTTCCGGCATCAGGCATGCCGTTTCCGGTTCGGTGATGCTCGAGGGCAAGCCGATCGATCTCACCGGCAAGGCCGATCCCGGCGAATTGCGCGACCGCGGCCTCGCCCACGTGCCGGAAGACCGCCACCACGTCGGGCTGGTGCTGGCCTTCGAGGAGAACGAGAATTCCATCCTCGGCTACCATGACGATCCCCGCTACCTCAAAGGGCCGTTCCTCAACATCGATGCCATCATGGCCGATGCCAAGGACAAGATCGAGAAATACGACATCCGTCCCGGCAATCCGCGCCTGAAGACCGCCAATTTCTCCGGCGGCAACCAACAGAAGATCGTGCTCGCACGTGAAATCGAACAGGACCCGGGCGTGCTGATCGTCGGCCAGCCGACGCGCGGCGTCGATGTCGGCGCCATCGAATTCATCCACAAGCGCCTGATCGCCATGCGCGACCAGGGCAAGGCGGTGCTGGTGGTCTCGGTCGAGCTCGACGAGATCCGTTCGCTTTCCGACCGTATCCTGGTGATGTTTGCCGGCCGCATCGTCGGCGAGCGCGGCCCCGACGCAACCGAAGGCGAGCTTGGCTTGCTGATGGCCGGTGTCGAACATCAGGAGGCCGCGCAATGAGCACCCCTTACGCCAAATTGCCGGCCTGGGCCGACTACGGGCTGATCCCGCTGATCAACCTGTCGGTCGCCTTCATCGTCGCCGGCTTCGTCGTCATGCTGGTCGGCGAAAACCCGTTCCGCGCCGCCGTCATCCTGGTCGAAGGCGCCTTCGGCAAGGGAACAGGCATCGCCTTCACCCTGTTCTATGCCACGACCTTCATATTCACCGGGCTTTCGGTGGCGGTAGCGGCGCATTGCGGCCTGTTCAACATCGGCACCGAGGGACAGGCCTACATCGCCGGCCTCGGTATCGCCATCGTCTGTCTTTCCTTCGACAGCACGCTGCCCTGGTGGCTGACATTTCCGCTGGCCATCGTCGCTTCGGCGCTTGTGGGCGCATTGTGGGCGCTGATCCCCGCCTATCTGCAGGCCAGGCGCGGCTCGCACATCGTCATCACGACGATCATGTTCAACTTCATCGCCGCATCGATCATGGTCTACCTGCTGGTCGGTCCGTTGAAACCGGCGGGGTCGCAGGCGCCGCAGACGCGCAACTTCCTCGCCGGCGCGGAACTGCCGAAGCTAAACTGGATCATCGAACTGTTCGGCGCCAAGATCCGCTCGGCGCCGCTCAATGTCTGCTTCCTGCTGGCGCTGGTGATGGCCTTCCTGGTCTGGCTGCTGATCTGGCGCACCAGGCTCGGCTACGAGATGCGCACCTATGGCCACAGCCCGAAGGCGGCTCGCTATGCCGGCATTTCGGAAACCCGCATCATCATTACCGCGATGATGATCTCGGGCGCGCTGGCCGGCATGATGGCGCTCAATCCGGTGATGGGCGACCAGCACAATGTCGCGATCGACTTTGTTTCGGGCGCCGGTTTCGTCGGTATCGCCGTGGCGCTGATGGGCCGCCTGCATCCGGTCGGCATCGTGCTGGCGGCGATCCTGTTCGGCATGCTCTACCAGGGCGGCGCCGAACTCGCCTTCGAGATGCCGGCGATCAGCCGCGACATGATCGTCATCATTCAAGGGTTGGTCATCCTCTTCGCCGGCGCGCTGGAGCACATGTTCAGGCCCTATATCCAGGCTCTGTTCGCTTCGTTCAGCCCGAAATCGGTGGGCATGCAGGCGGTCACCGGGAAGGGTGCCTGAAATGGATATCTTCAACGCAATCATCCAGGTGCTGGACTCGACCATCCGCCTGTCGGTGCCGCTGCTGCTTGCCTGCCTCGCCGGCCTCTATTCGGAGCGGGCCGGCATTTTCGACATCGGCCTCGAAGGCAAGATGCTGGTCGGCGCCTTCGCGGGTGCTGCCGCGGCTTCCGTGTTCCATTCGGCGCTCATCGGTCTCGGCATGGCGATCCTGATCTCTGTCGCCTTCGCGCTGGTGCACGGCTTTGCCTCGATCACCCATCGCGGCAACCAGATCGTTTCGGGCGTGGCGATCAACTTCGTCGCCGCCGGATCGACCATCATCCTCGGCCAAGCCTGGTTCCAGCAGGGTGGCCGCACGCCGGCGCTGCAACCGGGCGAGCGGTTCGAGGCGATCATCTGGCCTGGCGCCGACGCGGCCAGGGACGTGCCTGTCATCGGTCCGATCTATGCCGAACTGATCTCCGGCCATTCGATCCTCGTCTATTTCGCCTTTGCGATGGTGCCGTTCACCTGGTGGGTGCTGTTTCGCACGCGCTTCGGTCTCCGGCTGCGCGCGGTCGGCGAAAATCCGGCCGCGGTCGACACCGCCGGCATCTCGGTCGCCTGGCTGCGCTACCGCGCGCTGATCTGCACCGGCATCCTCACCGGCGTCGCTGGCGCCTATCTGTCGATGGTGCAGAATGGTGGCTTCGTGAAGGACATGACCGCCGGCAAGGGCTACATCGCGCTGGCCGCGCTGATCTTCGCCAAATGGAAGCCGGTCAACGCCATGTTCGCCTGCTTGCTGTTCGGTTTCCTCGACGCGGCGTCGATCCGCCTGCAGGGGACACCGCTGCCCATTGTCGGCAAGGTATCGGTGCAGTTCATGCAGGCGCTGCCTTATGTGCTGACCGTCATCCTGCTCGCCGGCTTCATCGGCAAGGCCATCCCGCCGCGTGCCGGCGGCGTGCCTTATGTCAAGGAACGCTAAGGGTCGAGAGCACATCGGAGAAGCAACTGAATGTCGCATGATCTGTTCGAAGCGGCCAAGACTGCCATGGCCAAGGCCTATGCGCCCTACTCGAAATTCCCGGTGGGTGCCGCCTTGCGCACCGAGGACGGACGCGTCTTCACCGGCGCCAACATCGAGGTCGCCTCCTATCCGGAAGGCTGGTGCGCCGAGACCACAGCGCTTGGCCATTACGTCATGGCCGGCGGCGGCAAGATCGTGGAAATCGCCGTCCTTGCCGAACGCATGGCCAAATGCTCGCCTTGCGGCGGCTGCCGCCAGCGGCTGGCCGAATTCTGCCGTCCGGAAACGAAACTCTATCTCTGCGACGCTACGGGCGTCGCAGAAACAGTCACGATGGGCGACATGCTGCCCTATGGTTTTCGCGGCGATATTCTCAAATGAAAAGCTGGCTCAAATAACAAGCTGGCTCAAATGAAACGTAGGCCGACATGACGGAAAAGGCGCTGGACCATCTTATCGAAAGGCTCGACGGCCTGGCGCCGTCGACCGCGCTGGTGCTGGGTTCGGGCCTGGGCGGCTTGGTCGACCGGATCGAGAATCCCATCCGCGTCTCCTATGCCGACCTGCCCGGCTTTCCCCGGAGCGGCGTCAGCGGCCATGCCGGCGAAGTGGTGGCCGGGCTGTTTGCCGGCGTTCCGGTGCTGATGCTGTCCGGCCGCGCCCACTACTACGAGCATGGCGTTGCGGCGGCGATGCGGCCGGTGCTGGAAGTGCTTGCCGGCATCGGCATCACGAAACTGATCCTCACCAACGCAGCCGGCTCGGTCGATCCCGATATGCCGCCGGGCTCGGTGATGCTGCTCACCGACCACATCAATTTCTCCGGCACCAATCCGCTGATCGGCGAGCCGAGCGACCGCCGTTTCGTCGGCCTCACCGAAGCTTATGATGCCGGCATCCGCGACGCGATCGAACGCGCGGCGAAGGCGACCGGCACGGCGCTGCACAAGGGCGTCTATATGTGGTTCTCGGGCCCCTGCTTCGAGACGCCGGCCGAAATCCGCATGGCGCGCATCATGGGCGCCAATGCCGTCGGCATGTCGACCGTGCCGGAAGTCATTCTCGCCCGCTTCCTCGGCCTGAGCGTCGCCGCCTGCTCGGTCATCACCAACCTGGCCGCCGGCATGACCGGCGCCGAGCTTTCGCACCAGGAAACCAAGGACATGGCGCCGGTTGGCGGTTCGCGGCTGGCAACGGTGCTGCAGCGCGTGTTCCGTGACGGGCTGCTGGAGAGCTGATGCTTCCGCAGGAAATCATCCGTCACAAGCGCGACGGCCATAGGCTGGCGCCTCACGAAATCGCCGCCTTCATCGACGGCGTGACGTCGGGCACCATAACCGACGGCCAGGTCGCGGCCTTCGCCATGGCGGTATTCTTAAACGGTATGAACCGCGACGAGGCCGTGGCGATGACGCTTGCCATGCGTGATTCCGGTGACGTGCTCGACTGGTCGGATTTGCCGGGCCCCGTCACCGACAAACATTCGACGGGCGGTGTCGGCGATAATGTCTCGCTGATGCTGGCGCCGATCGTCGCCGCCTGCGGTGCCTATGTGCCGATGATCTCGGGCCGAGGTCTCGGCCATACTGGCGGCACGCTGGACAAGATGGATGCCATTCCCGGCTACATCAGCCAGCCCGACATCGCGCTGTTCCGCAAGACGGTGCTGGAAACAGGCTGCGCCATCATCGGCCAGACCGCCGATCTGGCACCTGCCGATCGCCGGCTTTACGCCATCCGCGACGTCACCGGAACCGTGGAATCGGTGCCGCTGATCACCGCATCGATCCTGTCGAAGAAGCTCGCGGCAGGCCTGCAATCGCTGGTGCTCGACGTCAAGCTCGGCAATGGCGCCTTCATGGAGAAATCCCGCGATGCGACCGCGCTCGCCAACAGTCTGGTCGAGGTCGCCAGCGGCGCCGGGCTGAAGGTCTCGGCGCTGATCACCGGCATGAACGAACCGCTGGCCTCGGCCGCCGGCAATGCCGTCGAGGTGCGCAACGCCGTCGATTTCCTGACCGGCCGCTTCCGCGACCGGCGGCTGGAGGACGTGACGCTGGCGCTTGCCGCTGAAATGCTGCAGTCGGCAGGGTTGGTATCGTCCAACCAGGACGGGATGCGCCGCGCCAACGAGACGCTCGCCAGCGGCCGCGCCGCCGTTACCTTCGCGCGCATGGTGACCGTGCTTGGCGGCCCTGCGGATTTCATCGAGAAGCCGGAAAAGTACCTGCCCGGGGCGGCAACGGAATTCGCGGTCAAGGCGACGACGGACGGCTTCGTTACCGGCATAGCCACCCGCGACATCGGCCTCGCGGTGGTCGGGCTGGGCGGCGGGCGCACACGGCCCGACGACAAGGTCGACCCCGCGGTCGGCATCACCAGGCTGCTGCCCATAGGCGCGGAAGTAAACGCCGGAGATGCGCTGGCGCTGATCCACGCCCGCTCACCCTCCGATGCCGAGGCGGCTGCCGCGGCCGTGCTTTCAGCCTATGCGATCGGTGCTTTGAAGCCTGCCGCCGACAAGTCGGTCATCCGGCGGATTCTGCCGCGCGACTGAGTGGACCCTACTGAACCAGCAGCAATGTGCCGTTCTCGGCCTGATATTTGCCGAGCCGGCTGAGAAAGCTCATGCCGATCAGGTTGGTGCGCAGTGCCTTGTCGTCGAGCACGATCGCCTGCACACCGTCGACGCTGATGCTGCCGATCTGCAGGCGGTCGATCATCACCACCGCGGCCTTGATAACGCCGTTGGCGGTGCTGACCTCATGACTGAAATCGGAAGGATTGAGCGACAGCCCGATCCTGCGCGCCGTCGACGTATTGACCGCCACCAGCGTCGCGCCGGTGTCGATCATGCCGTCGACCTGACGGCCGTTGAGCTTGAAGGTGGACGAGAAGTGTCCGCGCCCGTCAGCCGCAACCACAACCTTGCGGCCGGTCGGCAGCGGCGCCACCGGCTTGTCGGGAACAGACGCCAGACTGGCCTCGGGTTGCGTCTCGGCCCCAGGCTTGGCCGTCACCGCCGATTTCAGCAGGTCTTCGAATATTCGCGGATTTGACTGGTAGACAACCGGGATCGATGCCGACGCACCGGCAAAGACGCTGAGAATGAGAAGCTTGCGCAGCATGGATCGGCCTTTGTGAAAGTCGACATTTACCACGTCATGATGTTTGCTTTTTTAACACGGGCCGAAACCGCAGGTTTTCGTAAACAAACCGTATCGGGCCGGGGAATCGCCAGCCTGTATCAGTAGTGTTGCTCCTGGCCTATGCGAATTTATGGATCAATGACGGCTTCGCTATTCGTGAAAACGCCTGCTGAAACATGGATTCGCTAACGCCTGGCATTAGAGACGACAGTTTGCCAAATAGGTATTGGGGATCCGTTGCGCTACGTGGGAAGGAGATTAGCGTCATTGGAATGTCGTTTCTTGACAATGATTCAATCAGATTTGCGAACTTGCGATACAAAACGCCAATCTGTTCATCCGCATGGTCCGTCTCCCACAGTCCTCCCGCAACCGGGGAGCCGTCTGGCGAGCCAGTTGTTATTTCCTGCACGTAAGCTCGACTGGCCGCGGCATCGTCAAACCGTCGGACCGGAATGACGACGTGATCTATCTTAATGCCAGCAGCCAAGACCGCGTCCACATTCTCACATAGAAATGGACTCTTGATTATTCTCGGGCCACACGGATCAAAGATCCCTCTTTCCAGGCCGGCTCGGGCTTTCGGAGAATAATCTGTCGCCGACCATTCGCCGGTATCCAGACCAAGCTCTGTTAGCAGCTCGACAAGATAAGTGGTTCCAGCCCTCCCCGTCCCACTGATGAAGATCGGCCTTGTGTCTTTCGTGGGGCGCCTTAATCGAGGCAAGAATCCGAGTATGGGTAACATGACGAAAATACCTGGAGGCCCGAAAACTACTGCTCAATTCGCCGGTACGGGGACGTTCTATAGACCTAAGACGATCCGACAGTCTATTTCGTCCCGTACATGCGGTCGCCGGCGTCGCCGAGGCCAGGCATGATGTAGCCCTTCTCGTTGAGTTGGCGATCGATGGACGCGGTGAAGACCGGAACATCCGGGTGCGCCTTGGTAAAGCGCTCGATGCCTTCGGGCGCCGCCAGCAGGCACAGGAACCGGATATTGGTGGCGCCGCGCTCCTTCAACTTGTCGATCGCCGCGATCGCCGAATTGGCTGTCGCAAGCATCGGGTCGACGACGATGACCAGCCGGTCGGCGAGGTCGCTCGGCGCCTTGAAGAAATACTCGACAGCCTCCAGCGTCTCGTGATCGCGGTAGAGGCCGACATGGGCGACGCGGGCCGCCGGCACCAGGTCAAGCAGGCCTTCGAGCAGGCCGTTGCCGGCGCGCAGCACCGAGGCGAAGACCAGTTTCTTGCCCTCCAGCGTCGGAGCTTCCATTGTCTCCATGGGCGTTTCGATCGTGGTCGTCGTCAGTTCGAGATTGCGGGTGACCTCATAGCCGAGCAGCAGCGAAATCTCGCGCAGCAGCCGCCGGAAGCCGGCCGTCGAGGTCTCCTTCTTGCGCATGATGGTCAGCTTGTGCTGGACAAGCGGATGGTCGACGACGGTGACGCCCTTCATGATGTTCTCCTGATGCGGTGTCGCCCGAAACCGCGCGCATGGACCCTTTCGGACGTGTCGCGCTTCAAGCTGCTTGGGCGAACCCTAGCGGTATTGGACCGGCCAAGGAACCGCTTGGCCCGCATCGACCACAGCTTTGTCGGAAGAAATCAGCGAGCGGCGCTGTTCAGCCGGGCAAGAAGCGCCGCTTTGGTCTTGCGGTCGACGAAAGCCGCCTCGATGGCCGTCCTGGTGACCGCGGCGAGCGCTTTCTCATTCATCGCGAAATGCTCCGCCGCAATGTCGTATTCGCGCTTCAGCGAGGTCCAGAAATAGGGTGGGTCGTCGGAGTTGAGCGTCACCTTGCAGCCCGCCGCCTGCAGGGCCGGAAACGGATGGTCGGCGAAACTGTCGAAGACCTTGAGCGCGATGTTGGAACCGGGGCAGCACTCCAGCACGACGCCCTCGTCAGCGATTCGCCGGACAAGGTCGGGATTTTCGATGGCGCGCACGCCATGCCCGATGCGCGACGGGCGGATATGGTCGAGTGCCGCCTGGACAGTCTCCCAGCCCGTCAGTTCGCCGGCATGGACGGTGATGCCGAGCCCGGCCTCCCGCGCGATCTCGAAAGCCCTGACATAGTCTTCCATGTCGCCCGTGCGCTCGTCGCCGGCGACGCCGAAACCGGTGACCAGCGGATGGCCGCAGCGCGCCGCGAAGCGTGCCGCCCGCTCGATCGATTCGACGCCGACATGGCGCACGCCGGTGACGATCATGCGGCCCTCTATGCCGGTCTTGGCCTTGGCGCGCAGCATGCCTTCGCCGAGCGCATCGGTGTAGGCCTTGGGCGACAGCCCGGCTTTCGTCGCGTGGTCCGGCGAGGTGAACACCTCGGAGTAGATTGCCCCGTCGCGGGCCAGGCTGGTCAGATAATGGTCGGCCAGCCGCGCGTAATCCTCCTCGGTCCGGAACAGGTCGGCGGAAAAATCGTAAGCCGCGAGAAAGGAGGTGAAATCCTGCCAGACGAAGGACCCGTTCTGGATATAGGGCGAGGTATCCTTGCCGTATTTCTGCGCCTGGCGGATGACGAGATCTGGCGCCGCTGCCCCTTCGATGTGGCAGTGCAGTTCCGCTTTCAAAGGCATTCAAACATCCCGTCGGTCAGTCCAGGTCTTGAAAACCCACCACCTGGAAGCGCGGCTGAACACCGCGCCTTAAACAATAGCGCCCGCATCATCGATCGGCTATGGTCCCGCCGGTTTTATGACGGATCAAAAAAATGTCAGTTGAGAGAACCACGGCCGCCGGCGGCATGGAAACCTCCTATGGTTTCAAGCGTGTAGGGGAAGGCGAGAAGCAGTCCCTCGTCAACGATGTTTTCCGCAAGGTCGCCAATCGCTACGACCTGATGAACGACCTGATGTCAGGCGGCCTGCACCGGCTGTGGAAGGATGCCATGATCGCCTGGCTCAATCCGCCCAAGCGCTCGGGCTGGCGTGTGCTCGATGTTGCCGGCGGCACCGGCGACATCGCCTTCCGCATCGTCGATGCCAGCCATGCCCATGCCCATGCCACCGTGCTCGACATCAACGGCTCGATGCTCGCTGTCGGCCGTGACAGGGCCGAAAAGAAGGGCCTGTCCGGCAACACCGATTTCGTCGAGGCCAACGCCGAGGAACTGCCCTTCGCTGACGCCAGCTTCGACGCCTACACCATCGCGTTCGGCATTCGCAATGTCCCGCATATCGACGTGGCCCTGGGCGAGGCGTTCCGCGTGCTGAAGCCCGGCGGCCGCCTTCTGTGCCTGGAGTTTTCCGAGGTCGAGATGCCGTTGCTCGACAAGGTCTACGAAGCCTGGTCGTTCAATGCCATTCCCAGGATCGGCAAGTTGGTCACCGGCGATGGCGAGCCCTATTCCTATCTGGTCGAATCGATCGCGAAATTCCCCAATCAGCAAAACTTCGCGGCGATGATTGCCCGCGCCGGCTTCGATCGCGTCTCCTTCCGCAACTATTCAGGCGGCATAGCGGCCCTGCATTCGGGCTGGAAGCTTTGACGTCGTCGCCCATCTCCAACACGCGACGTGCCTTGCGCCAGTTCAATGAACCGGTGGGGCGGACGCGGCCATGAGCACCGTCAGCGCGGGGTTCCGGCTCGTACGGGCCGGTTGGGTGCTGGTGCGCGAGGGCGTCGTCGCTGCCTTGCCCGGCGAGGAACTGTCCGGCCTGCCGAAATTCGGCTGGCGTCTGGCGCGGCTGTTCACCCGCCGCCGCGCGCTTGCCTATGAGCGCAGCGACCGGCTGGCCAAGGCAGTGGTCCGGCTCGGCCCATCCTATGTCAAGCTTGGCCAGTTCCTGGCGACGCGGCCCGATGTCGTCGGCAACGACATGGCGCTCGATCTCGCCATGCTGCAGGACAAGATGCACACCTTCCCGACGGCCGAGGCGGTCGCGGCGATCGAAGCCTCGCTCGGACGCAAGCTCGGCGATCTCTACAAGCAATTCGGCGACCCGGTCGCCGCCGCCTCCATCGCTCAGGTCCATGCCGCTGAAACCGTCGATGGCGGCGTCGCCAGGAAGGTAGCGGTCAAGGTCATCCGGCCAGGCGTGCGCCGCCGCTTCTTCCACGACCTCGAAAGCTATTTCCTCGCCGCCCACCTGCAGGAAAAATACATACGGTCGTCGCGCCGGCTAAGGCCGGTCGAAGTAACCGAGACGCTGGCGCAGACCACCAGGATCGAGATGGACCTGCGCCTCGAAGCGGCCGCGCTCTCGGAACTTGGCCAAAGCACCAGGGAAGACCCTGGCTTTCGCGTCCCTTCGGTGGACTGGGAACGCACCGGTCGCGACGTGCTGACCATGGAATGGGTCGACGGCGTCAAGATGAACGACCTCGCCGGCCTCGAAGCCGCCGGCCATGACCTGAAGGCGATCGCCGCCAATCTCATCCAGTCCTTTCTGCGCCATACGCTGCGCGACGGCTTCTTCCACGCCGACATGCATCCGGGCAATTTGTTCGTCGAGGCAAACGGCACCATCGTCGCCGTCGATCTCGGTATTGCCGGACGCCTCGGCAAGAAGGAGCGCCGCTTCCTCGCCGAGATCCTCTACGGCTTCATCACACGCGACTATCTGCGCGTCGCCGAAGTGCATTTCGAGGCCGGCTATGTGCCGCGCCAGCACAACGTCTCCGCCTTCGCGCAGGCGATCCGTGCGATCGGCGAGCCGATCCACGGCCAGCCGGCCGAAACCATTTCCATGGCCAAGCTTTTGACGCTGCTGTTCGAGGTGACCGAACTCTTCGACATGGCGACACGGCCTGAATTGATCCTGCTGCAGAAAACGATGGTGGTGGTCGAGGGCGTGGCGCGCACGCTCGATCCAGCTTTCAACATGTGGAGGACCGCCGAGCCGGTAGTCAGTGGCTGGATAGCCGGCAACCTCGGGCCGCGCGGCTTGCTGACCGACGCGCGCGATGGCGGCAAGGCGATGCTGGCGCTGATCCGCCAGGCGCCGGAACTCGCGGCCCGTACGGAACGGCTGTCGCGAGAGATCGACCTGATGGCCGAGCACGGCCTGCGCTTCGATGAGGCGACCGCCCGCGCCATCGGCAAGGCCGAGGCACGCTACAGCCGTTCTGGCCGTGTGGCGCTGTGGGTGATCGCGCTGACGCTGGTCTATATCGCCTGGAAGCTTCTTTAGGCCCCCGTCACTCCCGAAGCCTGCGGCTTGCGGCAATTTGATTGCATTGCTATCATCGCTATCGGGCAAGATGAGTAGAGTGCAATCATATGGCCAGCATCACGATCCGCAACCTTGATGATGAGGTCAAGGAGTTGCTGCGCCGGCTGGCGGCGGAAAACGATCGCTCCATGGAAGAACAGGCGCGGGTGATGATGCGGGCCGCTGTCGACGGCCAGATCGGCCCGGTTGGCCGTCTCGATCAGATCGAGAAAGCCCTCCTTGAACTGGCCACTTCGCAAGGCGCCCCGACCGTGGCGTCGGCCTTGGCAGTCAAGAGCTTGCCGCGAGGCACACTTTCCAACAAGCGCATCCTGCTCATCATCGGCGGCGGCATCGCCGCCTACAAGGCGCTCGATCTGATCCGCCGGCTGCGCGAGCGTGGTGCGGCGGTGCGGGTGGTCATGACGTCGGCGGCGCAGGAATTCGTGACGACGCTGTCGGTCGGGGCGCTCTCCGCCGACCATGTCTTCACCGACATGTTCGACCGCAACGATGAACACGATGTCGGCCACATCAGGCTATCGCGCGAGGCGGACCTCCTGGTGGTGGCGCCCGCAACCGCCGACCTGATGGCCAAGCTCGCCAATGGCCATGCCAACGATCTGGCCTCGACCGTGCTCATCGCCACCGACAAGCCGGTGCTGATGGCCCCGGCCATGAACCCGAAGATGTGGTCGCATCCCGCCACCCGCCGCAACCGCGCGACCTTGGGCAAGGACGGCATCACCTTCGTCGGCCCCGCCAAGGGTGAGATGGCCGAGAGCAACGAGGCCGGCGAAGGCCGCATGTCCGAACCGTTGGAGATCGTCGCCGCGGTCGAGGCGCTGCTCGATGCCGGGCCCAAACCGCTGGCGGGGCGCAGGATCATCGTCACGTCAGGCCCGACGCACGAGCCGATCGATCCCGTGCGCTATATCGCCAACCGGTCGTCCGGCAAGCAGGGCCACGCCATCGCCGCGGCATTGGCAAAGCTTGGCGCCGATATCCGACTTGTCTCCGGTCCCGTAAGCATTGCCGATCCAGCCGGCGTGAAAACCATCCATGTCGAGCGAGCGCAGGAAATGCGCGACGCGGTGGAACAGCTTCTGCCTGCCGACGCCGCGGTATTCGTCGCCGCCGTTGCCGACTGGCGCACCGAGAATTCGGCCGGTGAGAAGATCAAGAAGGTCGCGGGCGAAGGCCCGCCGGTGCTGCGCATGGTCGAGAACCCCGACATCCTGGCTGGTGTCGGTCACCACGAGCGGCGACCCGGCCTGGTCGTCGGCTTTGCCGCCGAGACGCAGGATCTCTTGCGCAACGCCGAGGCCAAGCTCAGCAAGAAAGGTGCCGATCTCATCGTCGCCAACGATGTGTCGCAGACCAGCGGCATCGGTCCTTCAGGCGTGATGGGCGGCGATCGCAACCGGGTCCGGATCGTGTCTAGGACCGGCATTGAGGAATGGCCTGAAATGACCAAGGACGAGGTGGCGGCGCGGCTCGCCGCGCTCATCGCCGCGCGGTTGAAAACGATCGTCGTCTGACAAGTGTTGGCGGAGCCGCCAACATCCTGTTGCGTGCTGTGCGCTAAGCCGTCAGTTGGCCAAAAGCTCAGCCGTGCGGGCAAGCGCCCCGCCGAAGCCATTGAGCGGAATTGAAAAGCTTACGACTTGCCCGGTATCGGCCGCGAACGCGTCGATCTTGAGTGTGGTGCCGTTCTTCAGCAGCGGCGTGACATTGGCATCGAACGCCACCGGCACAAGGCAGCCGACCACCTGGCAGGTGTTGAACGGCAGGCTGCCATCGAGCTTCTGGTCGTCTATGGTCAGCGCGACACCCTTGGCAAGCGCCAGGCCGAACGGCAGGGCAAGGGTTCCGGTCGCATCCTCGCCGGTCTTGCTCGACAGCTCGATCGCCAGCAGCCGCTGGTTGCTTTGCTTGTTGAACTGCTGATGCGACAGGCTGCAGACCTTGTTCGTGCCCGATATCTGGCAATTGACCGTCCAGTCGCCGTGAGTTTCGGACAAGGCCGATGCACCGCCGGGCAGCTGCGGCGCGTCAACTGCGGCGGGCGGTGTTGCCGTCACCTTGTCGCTCTTGGTTTGCGCCGCCATGGCCGGCAGGCCGGCGATACAGGCGGCACCCAGCACTGCTGCGAAATACGCGTATTTCCTCATCAAGACCTCTCCCGGCTCCGCCTCGAGCCAGTCTAGAAACTGACCTTGAGAGACGCGCTGACTGCATTCTGTTTGACCGTTTCCCCGAAGGCGCCATTATACCTGACGGACATGCCGACGCCATTGACGCCTTTCAGCTCGAGGCCGGCGCCGACCCGATAGAGGGGCGAATCGATCGCTTCCGTCAAGTGCAATGCCGGATAGCCGGGCAGATTCTCCGCAGCCGCAAAGCGGCCACTGCGCCATCTGGAACACGCCCGGATCGGTGGGGGCCGGAACCCGGATCCTGCGCCAGTTCGAGGAAGGTCGGATCGTCGGCGTAGAGAACGAGATCGGTGCCGTTGTCCACCTTGAACTGGACGTTGAAGTCCACTGCCGGATGCAAGGTCTTCGCCTCGATGCCGGAATCGGCCATCGCCGAACCCTTGGCCACCACATATTCGGTGAAAAGCTTGTCGATCGACAGGAAGTTCAGCGGAGCTTCGCCGTCGAGGTTGTTGAGGTCCACGTCGTATTCCCGCCATGGCATCGCAGGACAAACACCCTATATATCTGGTGCGATGAGGTTTTTTTGCAGGAATGAGCGGATGTACATGCGTCGTACACCTATGAGTTTCGTACTGGCGGTACTGGCCGGGGCGGCTTTCGTCGGCTTTGCATCGCCTGCTTCCGCGCAGGTGCTCGATCCTGCGGCCAGGAACAATGTGCTCATCCAGCAGAATGACCTGCAGGCCTTGCAGAGCCGGGTTCAGCGGCAGCAATTTCAGCAACAGCAACAGCAATATCGTGCCCAGGATCGCGTTATCGTCCAGCAGCCGCCGCCTGTCGTTCCGCAGGTCAGGCCGAGCTGCCAGACGCAGATAATCGGAAACACCGCCGTCAGCACCTGCCGCTGATCGACGGGCATCTTCTTTTATTTAGCCGACTTACATGGTAGGGCACTTTAGGTGCCCCTGCGGCAGTTTGGATTTTGCAAAGGCGTCGCATCACGCTAAGGGGCATTGCAGCGACTGGATTATCAAGATGGCAGCCACCAAGAAAAAGGCCGTGCGCCAGGCCAAGAAAGGCGAAAGGATCCGCCAGGTGGCGGCCATTCCCTTTCGGCTGAACCCGCGCGGCGGAATCGAGGTGATGCTGGTCACATCGAGAACGACGAGGCGCTTCATCGTGCCCAAGGGGTGGCCGATGAAAGGCAAGAGCGGGCGCAAGGCAGCCACCATCGAGGCGCTGGAGGAAGCCGGCGTGCTTGGCAAAACACTGAAGCAGCCGGCGGGCACCTATTCCTACTGGAAACGCTTGGCCAACCGCTTTGTCCGCGTCGACGTCATCGTGTTCCTGCTGGAAGTGACGGAAGAGCTTGCCGACTGGCAGGAGGCCAAACGGCGGCAGCGGGCCTGGCTGGCGCCGGCCGAGGCCGCGATGCTCATCGACGAGCCCGATCTCTCGACGCTGGTGAACACCTTGGCGCTGCCCAAGCCCGCGCCGATCGCCGGCGGGCCGCTATAGGCCCACAGCCATTCGCGCGGAAAAGTGTGGGTGGGTTTCCCGTCCGGATTGCGTCGCAACAAAGAGTTTGAAGCGCTCGAAAGCGCTTAGTTCAACTTGACCAGAACCACCCGACGGTTCTTGGCGCGGCCGGTCTCCTCGTCATTGCTGGCGACGGGCGCCATCATGCCGGCTCCGGCCGCCGTAAGCCGCGACCCATCGATCCCGTATTTCGCCACGAGCGCCGCCTTGACCGCCTGCGCCCGCCGGGACGACAGGTCGAGATTGTAATCGAAGGCGCCCTGATTGTCGGTATGGCCGACGACGATCACGGTCATCCCGGGCTCATTGGTCAAAAGCGTCGAAATCTCCTTCAGCGTCGGCTCGGACTCCGGCTTGATGCCAGCCTTGTCGGTGTCGAAGAAGATGCCGTAGAGGGAGATGCTGCCGGTGGCGGAGAGCGAGTCCGCCATCTTGGCAGCTTCGACGATCGCCATTTTCTTGTCGCGCGCCTTGGGTTCCAGCACCTGCACTACGGCGACGGTGCGACCGTTGAGTTCCTTGCAGTAGAGATCGTCGGTCAACGAATAGGTCTGCACGGTGACATAGGCGTCGCCGCCATCCTGCGGCACCTTGGCCGAGAAATAGCGCTGGTCGCTGATGCCGGTAGCCAAAACGCAAGCGCCATTGGAGAATGCCGCGTCCTTGAGATCGCTTTCATGGAAGGAATACATCGTCAGGCTCATGTCGCCGCCGCCGCCGCTCGACGAGCGGTCGGCAGCGCCGCCACATTCCTCCTTCTTGCACTCGAACAGGACTTCGCCGCCTGCTGCCTTGATCACATCCTGATAATTGCGCAGCACCTCGAGCGGCGAGCGCTCGGCCGGCAGCACATAGGCGATACGGGTCAGGGCACCCTCCACCTCGGCCTTCTTGTCCGGCGCGAAAACGCGATTGTTCATGGCGTCGCGCGCGTTGGGATCTGCACTTGGCTTCAGGGGCGACAGCGGTACGCTGAAGTCGGTAAAGGCAAGCTTTGCGTAGGACACGATGAAAGAGCCTTCGTAGCGCTTCGCCAGTTGATTGTCGGCGGCGCCCGCGATATCGGCGGTCGGCACCGTCGCGTCGGCTGCCGCGAGCCGCACTGTCAGCGCGAGAACAAGCCCCGCCCAGAAAACCCTCATGATTGTCGACTTTAATGCATGCATCGATCGATCCCCTCGCTTGAGGCTCGATGCTAGCAGAGCGGGTATGTCCAGCCGATGACGCCGCTCAGGGCAGCCGCTCCAGCAGGATCATCGGGGCGTCGTGATAGAGGATCTGCGTCAGTTCGGTATACCCGCACTTCCTGGCGACGTTTAAGGAGGCCGTATTGTCGGGATCGATGATGCAGACGGTTCTGGCAAGTCCGAACGTCTCGTTGCCCCAGCCATGCACGCGGCTGACGATCTCCGTGGCAAGGCCGGCGCCGTGCGCGGCCGGAGCGAGCGCCCACCCCGCCTCGGGGATACCTTCGATCGACGGCTCCATGTCGCGCTTCAGATCGTGGAACCCGGCCTCGCCGACGAAGCGGCCAGTCGCTTTCTCCTCGATCGCCCAGAAGCCGTAGCCGATCAGCGACCACAGGCCGGCGTGGCGCAGGAAGCGCATCCAGCTTTCCTCACGCGTGCGCGGCTTGCCGCCGATGAAACGGGTGACGACGGGATCGGCCCACATCGTGGCATAGGCGTCGAAATCGCCGAGCCGGTGTGCCCGCAGGATGGTTCGCGGCGTCTCGATGACCGGGGCGATGGTCGCTTGCGTCGTGTTCATTGGATTTGCCTCGCGTTACGGCCTGCGGTTAGCAAATCGCCGGCGCGGTGCAAGAGCCAGGAAACCAGGAACCATCATCCAAGCCGCAACGTCCGGCAGCCTTCACGACATCCGGGCGCTATGGGATTTTCGCGCGGCGGTGTTATTTTCGACGCCGGCTGATTCAGCACGTCCCAATTTTTTGAGGCGCCAGCCACTGCCGCCGATCCAAGGAAATCCGCATGGACACCACCGACCTCGTGCTCGCCATCATCCACCATCTGCTGGTGTTCTCGCTAGCGGGGATCATCGGCGCCGAATTCGTGCTGATCCGTGGCGACCTGCCGGCCGCGACGCTCAAGCGACTCGCCGGCATCGACCGTCACTACGGCATCATCGCCGCGCTCATCATCATCGTCGGCATCGGCCGTGTCGCCTGGGGGCTCAAAGGTTGGGAGTTCTACGTCTACAACTGGGTGTTCTGGGCCAAGATGGCGGCATTCGGCACTGTCGGCCTGCTGTCGATCATCCCGACCGTGCGTTTCCTGTCCTGGAGCCGGCAGGCGAGCGCCAATCCTGCCTTCGCCGTGCCTGTCAGCGAACTGGCCTCAGTGAAGACCTATATCCGCGCCGAGGCGTTCGTCTTCCTGCTGATCCCGGTTTTCGCCGCGGCGATGGCGCGTGGCTACGGCTACTGATCGTCGGCGGCAATCGTTTCAAGCGGAGTGATCGGCACCAGCGGTGCCGGAATGCTGGTCGTCTTCACCTCTGCCTTGCAGATATCTGCGATAACGCAGGCCGGACAATCCGGCCTGCGCGCCTTGCAGACATAGCGGCCATGCAAGATCAGCCAGTGATGCGCATGGCGCATATATTCGTCCGGGATGATCTTCAGAAGTCCCTGCTCGACCTGTTCCGGGGTCTTGCCAGGCGCCAGGCCAAGCCGGTTGCCGATGCGCAAGATGTGGGTGTCGACCGCCATCGTATGCTGGCCGAAGGCCATGTTGAGCACGACATTGGCGGTCTTGCGCCCGACACCGGGCAGCTTGACCAGTTCATCGCGGTCATTGGGCACCTCGCCGCCATGGTCGCGGATCAACGCCTCCGATAGTGCGATGACGTTCTTGGCCTTGTTGCGCCAGAGCCCGATGGTCCTGACATAGTCGCCGACCTTGGCTTCACCCAGCGCCAGCATCTTTTGCGGCGTATCGGCGGCCTTGAACAAAGCCCGCGTCGCCTTGTTGACGCCGGCATCGGTGGCTTGCGCCGACAGCACCACCGCCACCAGCAGCGTGAAGGGGTTGACATGTTCAAGCTCGCCCTTCGGCTCTGGCCGCTGCACCGAAAAGCGTCGGAATATCTCGTGCACTTCGGCCGGGCTGTAGCGCGAAGTCCGCCGCGCGGGGCGTGGACGCGGCTTGGCATTGGAGCCGTCGCGCCGTCCGGACGGCGGCTCTTTTTCGGGCATGGAAGATTCTTTGGACTTGGGGCTGGCCATTTCCCTCCTATAATATCCTGTCATGAGCGACACAAACGCCTCGTTTCAGGCTGATGAGCCCTTCTTTCACGCATTGCTGACCCCACACCGGTCGCTGGGCCGGACGGGCTTCCTGATCCTGATGGGCGCACTGATGTTCGGCTGGCTGGTCACGGGTGCGTTTTTCCTGTCGCGCGGCGCCTGGCCGGTGTTCGGCTTCTTCGGCCTCGACGTGATTGCCGTCTATATCGCCTTCCGCGTCAATTATCGGGCCGCACGCGCCCGCGAGGAAGTGTCGGTCTCGCGCACCAGCCTCGATATCCGCAAGACGGCCCCCTCGGGAAAATCGGAAGCGCATCGCTTCAACCCTTTCTGGGCGCGTTTTTCGGTCGCCCGTCACGCCGAGATCGGCATCACCAGAATGATCGTGGAAGCACAGGGCCAGAACGTGCCGATCGGCGGCTTCCTCGACCCCGATTCCCGCGAGAGCTTCGCCACCGCCTTCGCGCGCGCGCTGGCGACCGCCAAGGCACGCTAAGCAATTCCAGGAAAAGAAGCGGTTTTCCGTCCGGGCTCGACCCGGAGTCTATCTGGGCAAGCGCTGCAAGAAGGCAAGTTTCGGGTGGCGATCGGCGCCCCAAGAGGCGATATTCCGGCCCAAGGAGACAGGTCCATGAGCACACACACGGCAGTCCTCAAGAAGGACATCACGCCCGAGGGCAGCGACTACGAGATCGTGCGCCGCGCCATCGAGAAGATCAGCCTCGACTATCGCGACCAGCCATCGCTGGAAGAACTGGCCGAGGAAGTCGGCGAGACGCCGACCGGCTTGCAGAAACTCTTCACCCGCTGGGCCGGCCTGTCACCCAAGGCTTTCCTGCAGGCGGTGACGCTGGACCATGCGCGCAAGCTGCTCGATTCCGGCATGCCGCTGCTCGAAACCTCATTTGAACTGGGCATGTCCGGTCCCGGCCGGCTGCACGACCTGTTCGTCACCCATGAAGCGATGTCGCCGGGCGACTACAAGACGCGCGGCGCTGGCCTCACCATCCGCTACGGCTATCACCCCTCCCCGTTCGGCACTGCCTTGATCATGGCCACGGATCGCGGGCTTGCCGGCCTCGCCTTCTGCGACGTCGGCGAGGAGCGCGCCGCCTTCGCCGACATGTCCGGCCGCTGGCCCAACGCCCTCTATGTCGAGGATAGGGAAGCGACAGGCCCCTATGCCGCGCGCATCTTCGAGCCGACGTTGTGGCGCGCCGATCAGCCGCTGCACGTCGTCATGATCGGCACCGACTTTCAGGTCCGCGTCTGGGAGGCCTTGCTGCGGATCCCGATGGGCAAGGCCCGCACCTATTCTTCGATCGCGGCCAGCATCGGCGCGCCGAGCGCCAGCCGCGCGGTCGGCGCCGCCAACGGCGCCAACCCGCTCTCTTTCGTGGTGCCTTGCCACCGCGCCATCGGCAAATCAGGCGATCTCACCGGCTATCACTGGGGCCTGACCCGCAAACGCGCCATCCTCGGCTGGGAAGCGGGGCAGATTTCGTCCTGAAATGTCGATTTTTAATTCCGGTTCCAAGGAATATATGAATATTCGCATTGCGAAGTATTAGTGGGAATTATTTCGAGAATTTCTGGACGCAACCGGCGACAACCATCGGTTTCTTCACAGCCGTTGTTTTGGCGGTTTATTTAAGTTTACGCTAAATTAACCATGCTAAAGCGATGATGACCCATATTAATTCGGACATTCCGACTTAATAGGAGGGTTTCGATGACGTTGTTTCGCGCCGCTTTCGGCGCAACTCTGCTGGTCGCGTGCCTGGACCAGGCTGCGATGGCCACACAGCAGAATGTCATTTTCAACGGCACGGTCACCGCGACCTGCACGCTTGTCGTCGCCACCAACGGCACAATGACGGTAAGCCCCGACCTTCAGTCGCTGAGCTCGCACAACAGCGGCGGTTCGGCTGGAACAGTCACGATCACCACCACCGGGGGTGTTTCGCTGAGCGTCGATCCAGTGACCCTCACCACCGTGCCGGCCGCCGACAGCACGGCCATCACCTGGACACCGACCTATTCGGCCAGCGGCGCCCACACGATCGCGGAAACTGGTTCCTCCACCGCCCTGACTGTCCCCGGCGCCGACCTTGTATCGGTCCATCTCGCCGGCACCAAGGGCGGCAGCAATCGCTTCGCGAACGGCAACTATCAGGCAACGGTAACGCTGCGTTGCGAATGACGTCCCCGCGAAGGAGGGGTTCTTGAAACATGCTCTGAACCTGGCGACGGCGCTGGCCGTCGGATTGATGCCCATTGCCGCGGGCGCCCAGTCGATGTCGCCGATGCGGGGCGAGGTCACCAGTTTCACCGACGCCTTCGCGGTCCGTGTGCTGCTGGACTGTTATTCGGTTTCAGCGTCGGCGCCTGCGGCATTCTCGTCCGCGCCGAGCGGCGGCGGCACCAACGTGACCTTCGTCTCGGTCTTCCGCCTCGATGGCTCGGGCGTCGACAACAATGGGGACGTGCCGCAAAGGGTCGTCAATGGCACCCACGCTATGCAGGTCGACCTCACCGCCACCAAATCGAGCGGCATCTTCCCGGCCGGCAGCTATCAGGGCATCGTCACAGTGCTGTGTGAGTGAGGCGGCAAATCGCGCTGGACCATTCGCGTGGTCTGGCATCGACCGGCCTGGCAGGATAGCTTCCCCTGCATTCAGCAGGAGGCATTTCTTGATTATCGTAGTCGGCTCGATCAACCTCGACCTTATCGCCAATGTCGACCGCTTGCCGAGCCCCGGTGAGACGGTGAGCGGTTCCGGTTTCACGACGGCGCCCGGCGGCAAGGGCGCCAACCAGGCGCTCGCCGCCGCACGTGCCGGTGCTCAGGTGCGCATGGTCGGCGCCGTCGGCAAGGACAATTTCGCACCCGAGGCACTGGCGTTGCTGCGCGAGGCCAAGGTCGACCTGTCGGGCGTGGGAGAGACCTTTGCCTCAACCGGCACGGCGCTGATCATGGTCGGCGACGACGGCGAGAACATCATCGCCGTGGTTGCCGGCGCCAATGCTTCCGTGGTGCCCGGCGACCTCTCCAAAGCCTTTCTGAAAGAGGGCGACGTCGTGCTGCTGCAGCATGAGATTCCGCTCGCGACGATCGATGCGGCACTCGACCAGGCAAGGGCGGCCGGCGCGGTCACCGTGCTCAACACGGCTCCGTTCCACGCCAAGGCGGCCGGCTTCCTCGGCAAGGCTGACTACGTCGTCGCCAACGAAACCGAGTTCGACCTGTATGGCGAGGCCCTGGCGCTCAGCGGCCGCGATCGGAAGGCGCGCATGCGCGATTTTGCCGGGAAAACCGGACGCGCCATCGTCGTCACGCTTGGCGGCGAAGGCGTGATGGCTGCGACGCCGAGCGATTTCCTGACCGTTCCCGCGTTGAAGATCACGCCGGTCGACACGGTCGGCGCCGGCGACACATTCTGCGGCTATTTCGCGGCCGGCTTGGCGTCGGGCCTCACGCTCGAACAGGCATTGGCGCGTGCCGGCGCCGCCGGCTCGCTGGCTTGCCTCAAGCCCGGCGCCCAGCCGGCAATCCCGCTGGCCAAGGATGTCGACCAGGCCTTGCAGGAAGCCCGTTGAGATGATGCGCCCCCGCACCAGACATGCCGTACCCGCAGCCAGCGACATCTGCCGCCTGTCGGCTGTCGAACTCGCCGACGCGATCCGCCGAAAGAAACTCTCCGTGCGCGAGGTGGTGACGGCGTTCCTCGATCGCATCGATGCGGTCAACCCGTTGGTCAACGCCATTGTCTCGTTGCGCGACCGCGCCGACATCCTGCGCGAGGCCGACGCGGCCGATATCAGGCGGACGGATGGAAGCGGTTCCCTCTTTGGCCTTCCCATTGCCATCAAGGACCTTGCCTCGACAACGGGCCTCAGAACCTCGTTCGGCTCGCCGATCTTCGCCGATTTCGTGCCGCAGGAAGACGACTTTTTCGTCGAACGCATCCGCGACGCCGGCGCCATCATCATCGGCAAGACCAATGTTCCCGAATTCGGGCTCGGCTCCAACACCTACAACAACGTGTTCGGTCCGACGCTGAACGCTTTCGATCCAGCGCTCACCGCCGGCGGATCGAGCGGCGGTGCGGCGGTGGCGCTGGCACTCAATATGGTGCCCGTCGCCGACGGCAGCGATTTCGGCGGTTCGCTACGCAACCCGGCAGCCTGGAACAATGTCTACGGCTTTCGGCCGTCGCAAGGGCTCGTGCCCGCTGGTCCCGACTTCGAGGTTTTTCAGGCGCAGATGGGCGTCGAGGGGCCGATGGGCCGCAACGTCGCCGACATGGCGCTGTTGCTCGACGTGCAGGCCGGTTATCACCCGCAGGCGCCCCTATCCTATGAGAAGCAAGGCTCCTTCCTTGAAGGGCTCGCGACGGCGGCAACCGGCGGCCGCATCGCCTGGCTGGGCGATCTCGGCGGCCATCTTCCGATCGAGCCCGGCATCCTCGACCTTTGCGAGGCAGCACTCGCACGGTTCACGGATGTATCCTTCCTGGCCGAGCCCTTGCGACCGGATTTCGATTTCGAAGCACTCTGGCAGGCCTTCGTGACGCTGCGCCAGGCCAGCAGCGGCTGCGCCCTGAAAGTGCATTATGACGATCCCGCCAGGCGCGGCCTACTGAAACCGGAAGCCGTCTGGGAAGTGGAGAACGCCATGCGGCTGACGGCGCCGCAAATCCGCGCGGCTTCGGTCGTGCGCACCTCCTGGCACCGGATGCTGTTGTCGATCTTCGACCGTTTCGACCTCATCGCGCTGCCAACCGCGCAGGTCTTTCCCTTCGACGTCGGCACCCATTGGCCCCGCGAGGTCGCCGGGCGCGCGATGGACAGCTACCATCGCTGGATGCAGGTGTCAGCCTTCGCCACCTTGGGCGGTTGCCCGGCGGTCAATGTGCCGGTCGGCTTCGACGACAGGGGCCGGCCCATGGGCATGCAGCTGATCGGCCGGCCAAGCGGCGACCTCGCCGGGCTGAAGGCCGCGGCCGCCTATGAGACGACGTTGCCCTGGCCGGCCGGCGCCTGAGCCAGGCGCGCCGCGCACCGGCTTGCGTCGTTATCGCCGCCATGCATTGATTGTCGCCTGAAAGGCCGCGTAGCGGCATTGCGAGGAAAAATCATGTCGCTGGAACTCTACGCCGCCTATGTTCTTGCCTGCATCGTCATCATCCTGGTGCCCGGGCCGACGGTGACCTTGATCATCGCCAACAGCATCCGCCACGGAACTCGTGCCGGTCTCGCCAATGTCGCCGGCACACAGGCGGGTCTTGCCGTCATGATCGCCATCGTCGGCATCGGCCTCAACACGTTGATCTCGGGCATGGGCCACTGGTTCGAGTGGGTGCGTCTGATCGGCGCCGCCTACCTGATCTGGATGGGCGTGCAGATGTTCCGCTCGAAGGGCACGCTGAACGCCGACGGAACCGCCCGGAAACCACGCGGCGGCTTCTTCCTGCAGGGCCTGCTGGTGGCGCTGAGCAATCCCAAGACGCTGATTTTCTTCGGCGCCTTCTTCCCGCAGTTCATCGCGCCGCAGGGCAATTATTCGCTGCAGATCGTCGTCATGGGCCTAACCGCCATGATCTTCGCCGCCATGTCGGATTCGACCTATGCGCTCGCCGCCGGCCGCGCCCGCCGTATGCTCTCGGCCAGCCGCGTCAAGCTCCTGTCCAGGATCAGCGGCAGCTTCATGGTCGGCGGCGGCCTGTGGCTGGCGTTTTCGCGGTCGAAGTAACCACGAAAGCGCCTTCTTCATATATTTTCGCAGAGACATATTGAAGAATTGTACGCCGCTGCACAATTCTTCACTATGCGCAAATCAAACGTTTCCTTTCGGGATCGCTTGCTTATTTGGCAATACGAGTACAGCGACGCAGTGGTCGGCATCGCTTTCTTTTGCGCCTTTGCGCTGATGAAATCCGTCGCGATTGTAGAGCTTCAGGCCAATCCGGTCGTCGCCACCCAACGCGTGATGGCCGTGGTCGAAGACATTAGAGTGAAGCCTATCAGCCCGTATGCTATGGTAGGTCACAATTTATACTATACCTACGATGTACGCCTTGATGACGACAACACGCGGATATCGATCGACGACGACGTCGAGCGACCGCATCTTCTTGGCTCTCTCGTTCCTATTGAACGGCAGCACCACAAGCACGGCGTCGACACCTATCGATTGCTCAATGGGTGACAGCGCGCGCTGGTGACAACGCGCGCTGTCCAAAAAACGTCAGTTAAGCCGCCCCAGCCTCTCCACCAGCAGCGCAAAAAACCCGTCATGGTCGATGTCGCGCATCACCATGGCGTTCTTCTCCTGCTTGGTTACGCTCCACCAGTCGATCACGGTCATCCCCATGGTCAGTTCCGAGGCGGTTTCCACGCTGACGTTGCAATGGCGGCCCTTGAACAGGTCCGGCTTCAACAGGTAGGCGATGACGCAGGGGTCGTGCAGCGGCCCGCCATCGGTGCCGTACTTCTCCTCGTCGTAACGCTCGAAGAATTCGAGCATGTCTGCCGTGGCGATGCCGACCTTGCTGCCAAGCTTGCGGAAAGCGTCGATGCGCTTGGACGTGGTCAGCGCCTTGTGGGTGACGTCGAGCGGCATCATCACGATCGGGATGCCGGACTTGAACACCAGATCGGCGGCCTGTGGATCGACATAGATGTTGAATTCGGCGGTCGGCGTGACATTGCCGCCTTCGAAGAAGCCGCCGCCCATCAGCACGATTTCCTTGATGCGCGGTGCAATGCGCGGTTCGCGGATTAGTGCCAGCGCTATGTTGGTGAGCGGCCCGAGCGGGCAAAGGGTGATGGTGCCGCTCTCTTCCTTCATCAGCGTCTCGACGATGAAATCGACGGCATACTGCTCCTGCAGCATCATCGTCGGTTCGGGCAGTTGCGGCCCGTTGAGACCGGTCTTGCCATGCACTTCCTCGGCGGTGACCAGTTCGCGCGCCAACGGACGGATGGCGCCGGCATAGACCTTGATATCTGGCCGGCCGGCCAGTTCGCAGATCTTGCGGGCGTTCTTTTCGGTCAGTTTCAACGGCACGTTGCCGGCAACGGCAGTAATGCCGATGATGTCCAGTTCGCTACTGCCGAGCGCCAGCAGAATGGCGACGGCATCGTCCTGGCCGGGATCGGTGTCGATGATGATCTTGCGTGGTTGGGGCATTTCAATTCCTTGTTTGGCTAGCCATCAGCTCACCGGACCGATCGTGCGCCCGAAAAACGCCAACCGGCTGCAAGCTGCCGAACCGCTCGACGGGGAACGGTCCCGGCCTGCGCGCTTCTCCTTGCATCCGCGCGTCGTTTCAAGCGCCATGTCGATTATTCCTGTGAGTCCACGGCTTGGTCTTTTTGGGCGGGTCTTTTGGTGGCTTGAACTTGGTCGTGGGGCGGACCATATCAAGGCCATCGGGAAAAATGCCATTTGGGTTTTTCCAGTTTATGTCGCTCTTGAGAGGACAGTGTAACATGAGCCGAATGACGCCTTTCTCCAGCCCGCTTCTCCTGGGTTTCGACGCCATGGAAAAGACCCTGGAGCGTCTGGCGAAGTCCGGTGACAGCTACCCTCCCTACAACATCGAGCGTCTCAGCGGTGCCGACGGCAAGGCCGAAAGGCTACGCATTACGCTCGCTGTCGCCGGTTTCGCCGAAAGCGATCTCGATGTGACAACGGAGGAAAACCAGTTGGTCGTGCGCGGTCGTCAGACCGACGATACCGAGCGCGAATTCCTTCATCGCGGCATTGCCGCACGCCAGTTCCAGCGCTGCTTCGTGCTGGCCGACGGCATGCGCGTGATCGCGGCGGAGCTGAAGAACGGCCTTTTGTCGATCGACCTCGATCGGCCGGAGTCTGAACGGCTGGTACGGAAAATAAATATATCGGTGAAAGACTGATCTTCACTGATGGCTCTCATGCGGGATGGCCTTGAGCGGCGTCCTCGCGCCAAGGAGGCTTGAAATGACCAGAACTGACGAAACCATCACCATGACCAGCGGCGAGTTCGCCCATCTTGGAGAAGGCTCGGTCGCCTATCTGCGCAAGGTCTCGAGCGATGAACTTCTCGGCCGCTTCCCCAACATCGGCGAAATCGCGCCCGGTATGGAGCTGTGGGCCCTGTTTGGCGCCAACGGCCAGCCGATCCTGCTTTCCGATGCGCGTGACCGTGCCTTGGCTGGCGCCATGGAAAACGACCTGACCACCGTCGCCATTCATTAAAGTCGGCCAGTGGTAACTGAAAAGGGCCGCTCACAGCGGCCCTTGGGGTGATATCTTACAAAAGATGGCTTCAGGCCGCGTGCGAGGCCTGCGTGTCCGACAAAAGCGCGTGGATCGCCGCGGCGTCGCGCGTCCCCCTGACCTTGGCCACCGTGTCGGCGTCGCGCAGCACGCGCGCGATGCGCGACAGCGCCTTGAGGTGATCGGCACCGGCCCCTTCCGGCGCCAGCAGCAGAAACACCAGATCAACCGGTTGGTCATCCAGCGATTCGAAATCGACAGGGGTTTCCAGCCGGGCGAAAACGCCGGCGATTCGCTTCACGCCGGCGAGCTTGCCGTGCGGGATGGCGATGCCGTTGCCGACGCCGGTCGAACCCAGGCGTTCGCGCTGCAGGATGGTGTCGAACACCTCCCGTTCCGGGATGCCCGAAATCGCCGCGGCCCGCTCGGACAGCAATTGCAGAAGCTGCTTCTTGGAGTTCGCCTTCAACGCCGGCAAGATCGCCGGAACGCTGATAAGATCGCTCAGATCCATGCTTGAAAATCCTTGTTCGCCTGCCGCGCCAGTCCCCACCCCTCGTGCGGCCGGCTTTTATCCCTGTGCGACTTTGGTCGTGGACGGATCGATCCAGCCGATGTTTCCGTCGGGCCGGCGATAGACAATGTTGAGATGGTCGGTTCCGGCATTGCGGAAAACAACCACCGGACTGTCCTTGGTATCGAGCTCGATGACGGCTGAGGCCACCGACATGGTCTTCAGCGTCATGGTTGATTCGGCGACGATGGCCGGTGCGAAATCCTCCGGGATTTCCTCATCGTCATCGGCAAGCGGTGCCATTACGGTATAGGCAATGTCGGTCAACTCGCCATTGGCATTGCCCGAATTGTGCGATTTCAGACGGCGCTTGTAGCGCCGAAGCCGGGTCTCCAGCCGATCGGCGGCGGCCTCGAAGGCAAGCGTCGGATCCTGGGCATCGCCGGTGGCCTGCAGCGAGGCGCCGGAATCCAGCCTGATCATGCAATCCGCCGAATAGCGCGAGCCCGATTTGATGACGGTGACGTGCCCCGCGAAGCCGCGATCGAAATATTTGCCGATCGCTTCACCGACACGATCGTTGATGCGTGTGCGGAACGCATCGCCGATATCCATGTGCTTTCCCGAAATGCGCAGATTCATCTGAAAACTGACCTTCCTTGCTCAGGCTTCAAACTGGCCCGAGTTTATACTCGTGATCCGTGCGCACAAGCTTTGCGGCGTCACTCGCGCCGATTTAAATCCGAACTTTCCGGTTGATCACAAGCCGCCTTCTTGACCGTCCCGGGTCATTGTCGTGACGGACCATCCGCTAGCGGGCATCAAGCCCGTCTCATGCGGGCGGGCTTCTAGCCACTTCACCGTGGCTTGTCAATGAAACTCGAAAACTGTGGAAATCGGGAGTGCCTAACGGCCGGCGCTGGCGAGCGCCCGCTTCTCGCGCCGGCGCTGCACCGATGAGGGAATATTCATGCCTTCCCGGTACTTGGCGACCGTGCGACGGGCGATATCGACGCCGCTTTCCCTCAGCATGTCGACGATAGCATCGTCCGACAGCACATCGACGGGCTTCTCTTCGTCGATCATTTGCTTGATGCGATCACGCACCGCTTCGGAGGAATGCGCATCGCCACCACCCGATGCCGCGATCGAGGCGGTGAAGAAATAGCGCAGTTCGAACACGCCGCGCGGGGTGAGCATGTATTTGTTCGCGGTGACCCGGCTGACCGTCGATTCGTGCATGCCGATGGCGTCGGCCACCGTGCGCAGGTTGAGCGGCTTCAGGTGGCGCACGCCATGGACGAGGAAGGCATCCTGCTGGCGCACGATTTCCGAGGCCACTTTGAGGATCGTCTTGGCCCGCTGGTCGAGGCTGCGTGTCAGCCAGTTGGCATTCTGCAAGCACTCGGCCAGGAAGTCCTTCTCAGCCTGGTTCTTCGCGTGCGGCGACACCTGGGCGAAATAGATATGGTCGACCAGCACGCGCGGCAGCGTTTCGGCGTTGAGTTCGACGGTCCAGCTGCCGTCATTGGCCGCCCGCACCTCGACGTCGGCGACGATCGAGTTACTGGCGCCGCCCGAAAACGCCATGCCCGGCCGCGGATCGAGCGCCCGGATTTCGGCCAGCATGTCGAGCAAATCCTCCTCATCGACGCCGCAGAGCCGCTTAAGCGTCTGGAAATCACGGCGCGCCAGCAGTTCGAGATTGGCGATCAGGACCTTCATGGCCGGATCGAGCCGGTCACGCACGGCAAGCTGCAGGGAAAGGCATTCCGCGAGATCGCGGGCAAACAGGCCGGCCGGCTCGAAGGTCTGGCATACGGCCAGCACCTTGCCCACCGCCACGCCGTCGGTGCCAAGCCGCCCAGCGATCTCCGCCAGATCGGCCCTGACATAGCCGGTCTCGTCGAGCCCATCGGCAAGTTCTCCGGCGATCAGCCGCGCTACGGGATCGGTGAAGGCGAGCGCGATCTGCTCGCCGACATGGTCGCGCAGCGTGATCGCGCTCGCCGCCATGTCGCCGGCATCGAGCCCCTCGGAAGAGGAGCCGCCGCCACTGCCCGAAGCCGATTTCCATTGCGCCGTCAGGTCGGGCCCGAGCCGTTCGCTGGTGCCGGGATCATCGGGAAACAGGTTTTCCAGGGACGTATCGAGCTTTTCCGAGATCGCCTCGGCGCTCCATGCCGTCTCGTTCTCGAACCAGTCGCCATCGGGCGCCGCTTGCGGCTCAGCCTCGAGCTTCTGCGCCTGATCGCTCGCGGCATCGTCCTGCGGCTCGGCGCGCTCCAGGAGCGGGTTGCGCTCGATCTCCTCGTCGATGAAATGCTCGAGCTCTGCATGGGTGAACTGCAGCAGCCGAATCGACTGCATCAGCTGCGGCGTCATCACCAGCGACTGCGACTGTCGGAGCTGTAGTTTCGCCGCCAATGCCATGGTTCGGTTTCAAACGCCTCCTCTACGCGTCCGGACTTCCGGAATGAATTTCTCGGCCGGCCATAGAAACTGGCCCGGCTTTTGCTTGTCAAGGCAAAGCCTAGCAAAACTCGCTTACCGGAGCGTTATTGCGGATCAAAATCGCGGAAAACAGGTCGTCGGCGCGCAAAAAATCGTATCAGGAAACAAATTTCACGCTGAGAGCGATTCCGGGAGCCGGGGAAAAATGGCTTTCCAATCGGAATTCAGTGAAAAGAGACGGGACGGTTCGCTGTTTCAGACAGCGAACGTCTCAGAGCGTGAAACCCTCGCCGAGATAAAGCCGCCGCACGTCGGGATTTGCCACCACTTCGTCGGCGCGGCCATGGGTCAGGACCTGGCCGGCATGGATGATATAGGCACGGTCGATGAGGCCGAGCGTCTCACGCACATTGTGGTCGGTGATGAGGACACCGATGCCGCGCGCCGTCAGGTGACGCACCAGTTGCTGGATGTCGGCGACGGCGATCGGATCGATGCCGGCGAAGGGTTCGTCGAGCAGCATATAGGCCGGGCGCGTCGCCAGCGCACGCGCGATTTCCAGGCGCCGCCTTTCGCCGCCCGAGAGCGACATGGACGGCGCCTTGCGCAGATGGCTGATGTGAAATTCCTCGAGCAGTTCGTCGAGGCTGCGCTCGCGAACCTTGCGGTCCTTTTCGACCACTTCGAGCACGGCGCGGATGTTCTGTTCGACATTGAGGCCGCGGAAGATCGAGGCCTCCTGTGGCAGATAGCCGATGCCGAGGCGCGCGCGGCGATACATTGGCATCGAGGTGACGTCGAAGCCGTCGATCTCGATAGTGCCTTCATCCACCGGGACCAGGCCGGTGACCATGTAGAAACAGGTCGTCTTGCCGGCGCCGTTGGGGCCGAGCAGCCCGACAGCTTCGCCAGCGCGCACGCCCAGCGTGACGCCGCTGACGACCTTGCGGCCCTTGTAGCTCTTGGTCAGGCCCTTGGCGATCAAGGTTCCCTTGAACTTCGCCTTGTCGACGGTGATCGCGGCCGGAGCCGAAAGCTTGCCTGCGGCCCGTCCCGGAAGACGCGCCGTCAGCGACGACAGGCTGGCCATCAGGGGTTCGTCGCTCCCGATTTCGACGCATCCGATTTCGGCGGGGGCGTGATCGACATCTGCACGCGCTGCCCAGCGCATGGGTCGACCTGGGCCAGCCCGGTTTTCATCTGCACGGTGAGCTTGCAGCCGACCAGGACATTGTCGTTTTGCGACAGGACGACCTTTTTGCCCGAAAGCACAAGCACCTGGCTCTTCATGTCGAAGCTGCCCTGATCGCCGGTCGCGACCTGCTGATCCGACTTGATGTAGACCTTGTCGGAGATCTCCAGGTGATCGATGTTGGCCGAGCCGGTCATGGCTGCCGCCCCGGCGGCTTCGGCCCCCTTCGCGCCCGCGTTGGGATCCTTGACGTAGTAGACCATCATCTTGCCGGCCTTCATCAGCGTCGGCCCCTGGACGACGGTGACGTTGCCCGTGAAGATGGCGACACTGTCGGCCTGGTGGACTTCCAGCTTGTCGCTTTCGATCTGGATTGGTTTGTCGCCGGCCAGTTTGAGACCCGACACCTGACTGGCCGCCCCCGACTGCGCCAGCGACGGCGCCAGGCTGAGCAGGAACAGCGCCGAAGTTGCGGCCGCAAGCCGTGTCGAACTATTGACCCACATTCGCTTCTTCGCCCTTTGCCTCAGCCGCCTTCAGAACGGCGGGATCGATATTGACACGAACTTTGTTCTCGAACACCAGGATCTTGCCATTGTCCTGGACCGACATCGAATCCGCCCTGATCTGCGACCCGCCACGGCTGACATCGACGGGATCATCCGTCTTCATAGTGCCTTTGCCCATGTCGAGGAAGACCGATTTGAACTTGGCCTGCATGCCGTCGGTCGTGGTGATGGTCACGTCGCTGTTCAGTTTCATCGTGTTGCCGTCGCGATCGTAGGTACCGTGCGAGGCTTTTACCGCCGCGACATTGTCGGGCGCGATCGGCACCTTGGCGTCGATGCCTTCGAGTTCGATGATGCCTTGCGTGCTCACATCCTGTATCGCCCGCAGCGCCGTCATCGAATAAGGCTGCTTCTGCTTGGTGAAACCGTTGAGTTTGGGATTGGCCATCACCAGCTTGCCGTTGGAGAAGGCGGTGCCTTCGGCCTGCACCGCGACGGAGACGGGCGCGGTGAAATAGGAATAGACCGGGAAGGCCACGGCGATCAACGCCGCGGCCAAGGGCACGGCGAATTTGAGCACGCGCACGCGCCGCGAATGACGCTGGGCGCGGTCGAAAGCTTCGCCCCGCGTCCAGCCATCCGCCGGGGGAGCCAACTCCGTCTCCGGGCTGGTCTGTTCATTCGGTCGCGCTAACATGACTGCTTTCTTCCAAAACCCTGCCCAGGAGCCCCGCCTATAGGTGGGACGCCAGCGCCCTCACGCAAGCACAAGCCGACGAAAACCGCAAAAATGTGACAGCTGCCGTGCACAAACAAAACCGGGTCAGCGCAACAGCCAGTGCTTCATAGCAGAAATAGACGCCCTTGCGTCCTTTTTCATCACCGAAGTTCTTCGCACCTACCTTGCATCGCTCGCATAGGCCAGTCACAAAAAAGACAGCATATGGACCGTCGCGCGCAGATCGCCGCGCCATATGCGGGACGGAACTGCTTCCCGATGAAGACATCATGGTCTAAAAGCGTCTCTTCCCGCTGACTGTGAGGCTGACGATGGCATTGAGAGCCGACGACCTGATCGACCGCCGCCGCTTGCGGCGCAAACTGACTTTCTGGCGTGTTGCGGCCTTTGGCATCGTGGCGCTCGGCGTGATTGCGCTGTCGACCTGGTTCTATGGCGACGATTTCGGGGGCTCTGCCGTCGACCACATCGCCAAGGTCAGGGTCGAAGGCACCATCACCGAGGACGACGAACTGATCAAGCGGCTGGAGACCATCCGCCAGTCGCCGAAAGTAAAAGGCGTGATCCTGGTGGTCGATTCTCCTGGCGGCACGACCGTCGGCGGGGAGTCGATCTACGAGGAGGTGCGCAAGCTCGCCGCCGACAAGCCTGTCGTGGCCGAGGTCGGCACGCTCGCTGCGTCGGCGGGCTACATGATCGCCAGTGCCGCCGACCATATCGTCGCCCGCAAAACCTCGATCGTCGGCTCGATCGGCGTGCTGATCCAGTATCCCGACGTCAGCGGCCTGATGGACAAGCTCGGCGTCAAGCTGGAGGAGGTGAAATCCTCGCCGCTGAAAGCCTCACCCTCGCCCTTCAAGCCGACCAACGACGACGAACGCGCCATGGTCCGCAAGCTCATCCTGGACAGCTACGACTGGTTCGTCGGCATCGTCGCGGAACGCCGCAAGATGACCCACGAACAGGCGCTGGCGCTCGCCGACGGTTCGATCTTCACCGGCCGCCAGGGTGTTGCCAACGGGCTGATCGACGCCGTCGGCGGCGAGTCCGTGGCGATCGACTGGCTGGCGACCAAGGGGGTCGATGCCAAACTCAAGGTGGTCGAGTGGAAGGACACGGAACGGCGCGGCGGTTTCCTGTGGTCGAAGGCGATGGCACGCACGGTCGCCGGCGCGCTCGGCCTGCCGGACTCCGGCGGCGACGTCATCCATGAACTTGGCGCCGACCGCTTGTTTCTTGACGGTCTCGTTTCCGTCTGGCACCCTTGAGACGCGTTGGGACAGCTGAAAAAGCAAATAAAATCATCCTGATAATTTTGGCCGAACTGCTTTCACGGGGACCCGTCTGATGATCAAGTCCGAGCTTGTGCAGATTATTGCCACGCGCAATCCGCATCTTTTCCTGCGCGACGTCGAAAACATCGTCGGCGCGATCTTCGATGAAATCACTGACGCGCTTGCCGAGGGCAACCGGGTCGAATTGCGCGGTTTCGGCGCTTTTTCGGTGAAGAACCGACCTGCCCGCACCGGCCGCAACCCGCGCACCGGCGAATCCGTCGAGGTCGAGGAGAAATGGGTGCCGTTCTTCAAGACCGGCAAGGAACTGCGTGAAAGACTGAACGGCGGCAAGTAGCCGGACGGCTTTACCCGGCCCGCTTGCGACGGAAAATATCATGCTCAACCGCTTCATACTTATCGTGATCTTCGTGCCCCTGGCGATCATCCTGATCGCTTTGGCCGTCGCCAACCGCGAACTCGTCGCCTTCACGCTGGACCCGTTCAATCCCGGCAATCCGAAGCTGACGCTGACCTTGCCGCTGTTTATTTTCCTGTTCCTGGCGCTCGCCATCGGCATGGTCGTCGGCAGCCTGGCGACATGGGTCAAGCAGGGCCGTTACCGCAAGCTGGCGCGCCAGCGCGGCGTCGAGGCGGAAAACCTGCGCCAGGCGGTCCGCGCGCCTTCAGTGCCGCAAGCCCCGGTCCAAGGGTCGGCCCCAGAGTCAGCCCCAGGGTCAGCATTGCCGAAGCCCATCAATTAAAGCGTCGGCCGGCGCATTTTTTTTCACGGAGCCTTTCATGCTGACCATTTCGGCCGCGGAGGTCGATCGTGCGCTGACCTTTCCTGGACTGGTCGAGACGCTGCGCACGGCATTTCGCGAGGGCGCGGTGCAGCCGGTCAGGCATCATCACGCGGTCGAAAGGCCTGACGGTGCGGCGTCGACCCTGCTGCTGATGCCGGCCTGGACCGACTTTCAAGCCGCGGGCGGTTCCGCCGGCGGCCATATCGGAGTCAAGATCGTCACCGTCTCGCCCGACAACAACACCATCGGCAAGCCCGCCGTGATGGGGCTCTACCTCCTGCTCGACGGCGGCACCGGCGAACCGGAAGCCCTGATCGACGGCCAGCGGCTGACGCAGTGGCGCACGGCCTGCGCCTCGGCGCTCGCGGCGTGCTATCTCGCCCGTGACGATGCCTCGCGGCTGCTGGTGGTCGGCGCCGGCGCGCTGTCACCCTTCCTGGCCAAGGCGCACAGCGCCGTGCGGCCAATCAAGACCATCCGCATCTGGAACCGCACCTCGGCCAACGCCGGGAAAGTCGCGGCCGATCTGTGCGCCGAGGGCTTCGCGGCCAGCGCGGCGACCGATCTCGATGCCGAGCTTGGCCAGGCCGACATAGTCTCCTCGGCGACAATCACCACCACGCCGCTGATCAAGGGTGCGCTTCTGCGGCCGGGAACCCATGTCGATCTGGTTGGCGGCTTCACCCCGACGATGCGCGAAAGCGATGACGACGCGATCATGCGCGCCCGCGTCTATGTCGACACACGCGCCGGCGCCACCAAGGAGGCCGGCGACATCGTCCAGCCACTGGCCTCCGGCGTGCTGAAGCCGGAAACCATCGTCGCCGACCTGCACGAACTGGCGCGCGGCCAAAGGGAAGGCCGCGGCAGCCCTGACGAGATCACGCTGTTCAAGTCGGTTGGCGCGGCACTCGAGGACTTGGCCGCCGGCATTGCCGTCTACAAGGCGCTCAGGGGCTAATCGGTGGTCGGCGAGTAATACACGATGCCGTCGCCAGGCCTGACGCGGTGCAGCGGTGCCGCCTTGCCGTGGTTGACCTGCATGAAGCCGCCTTGCCGGCCCCGCCGGACATGGCCGGCCGACGCTACCGCGATCCAACACGCGCTCATTTCTGTTCCCCATTGGCCTGTTCTCCGTCGGCCAATGCTTGCCCGCCCACCGGCCGGCGGTGCCGGCGCAGCGACTGGATCAGGTCAAGCAGGCGTTCGGAACGGGACATGGACGGCTATCCGGGAGTGGTCAACGATAGGGCCAGTGCTGAGGCAACGGCAAGTGGCGACGGTTCGGAACGGCTTCGGCCCGGAACCGTTGTCGCGTCATGCGACTATATGGCTTCCTGCTCTTCTGGTCTGTCTTGACCGCCACGATCGCTGCGCTCAGCCTCGGGCCGTCCTTCGCCCATGTCCTGGAATCGGTGCCCCGGCTCACCCGGTGGTCCCCGGCGCTTTGGCGCGAGGCCACCGTTTTCAACGGGCAGTTCCTGCTCTTCGCTATCATTGGCGCGCCGCTGGATGTCGCGGCGGTCGCCTGCCCGGGACTGCTCGCATGGTTGCTGCGCGAGGATCGGCCGGCGTTCTGGTTCGCACTCGGCGCCACCTTGCTCTATGCGCTATCCCTGGTGCTTTGGTTCGTTCTCGTCAAACCGGCCAATAACGTTCTCGCCACCTGGGTGCCGGGCCCGATTCCTGACAATTTCGAAGCCATACGGCTGCGCTGGGAGACCGGCCACATGGTCGTCATGGCGGCCAAGGCTGTCGGCTTCGTTTCGCTGGTTGTCGCCCTCCTTTCGATCGGGCGTGGCTGAGCCATCCGCAACCGCAATGTCGCGCGGGTTTGTTGCGCCGATGGTCATAGCTGTGGCAGAAGCGGGCCGAACCGCCGGAGAAGCTGCCTCTTGAAGTCTTTTCGCGACAAACGCCGCGACGGCCGACCGCACCCAGCGAAGAGCGGGACCGTACAGCCGCGCCCAGCCGAGGATCGTTCCGCGGTCAAGCCAGATGCCAGGCCGCGCGAACAACACAATGTGAAACCGGAAAACCAGTTCGAGCCGAAATCCGCGCCGCGCATCCTTGCCCGCCGCGAAGGCGCGCTGCCCGCTGAGCACCTTCCGGTAATCCTCGAAGTGGCTCCCAACGCGGATTACGCGCTGCTCGACAGCGGTGGCGGCCAAAAGCTTGAACAATACGGTCCCTACCGCATCGTGCGGCCCGAGGGCCAGGCGATCTGGCAGAAGGCCCTGCCGGCAAGGGACTGGGAGCGGGCCGACGCGATCTTCACCGGCGACACCGACGAGGAGGGCATCGGCCGCTGGCGTTTTCCAAAGACACCGCTCGGCGAAACCTGGCCGATGAAGCATGACGGCATCGACTATCTCGGCCGTTTCACCTCGTTTCGCCATGTCGGCGTCTTTCCCGAGCAGGCCTCGCACTGGGACCATATGGCGGACTTGATCGCGGCGGCCAGGCGCCCCGTCAAGGTGCTCAACCTGTTCGGCTATACCGGCCTTGCCTCGCTGGTGGCGGCGCGCGCGGGTGCGGAGGTCACCCATGTCGACGCCTCGAAGAAGGCGATCGGCTGGGCGCGCGAAAACCAGGAGATGGCCGGTCTTGGCGCCAAGCCGATCCGCTGGATCGTCGACGACGCGGTGAAGTTCGCCGAGCGCGAGGAGCGTCGCGGCAGCCGCTACGACATCATCCTCTTCGACCCGCCGGCCTATGGCCGCGGCCCCAAGGGCGAAGTGTGGCAGTTGTTCGAGGACCTGCCTGATTTGACGGACCTCTGTCGCTCGATCCTGACCCCAAAACCGCTTGCCGTGGTTCTGACCGCCTATTCGATCCGTGCCTCCTTCTTCGCCATCCACGCTCTGATGCGCGACACCTTTGCCGGCATGGGCGGCAAGGTTGAATCGGGCGAGCTGATCATCCGTGAAAAGTCCGTCGGCCGGGCGCTTTCGACTTCACTGTTTTCGCGCTGGGTGGCCTGACATGAACGAACGGCATGCCGGCGCACCAGGCCAGGTGAAGGAAGTCACCAGCCTTGCCAATCCGCTGGTCAAGGACATCAAGGCACTTGCCTTGAAGAAATTCCGCGACCAGCAGAACGCCTTCATGGCCGAAGGGCTGAAGCTGGTCATCGATGCGCTCGATTTGGGCTGGCAGATCAGGACGCTTGTTTTCGCCAAGGCCGGACGCGGCAACGCGGCCGTGGAAAAGGTCGCGGCGCGCACCGTTGCCGCCGGCGGCACCGTGCTCGAAGTATCGGAAAAGGTGCTTGTCGCCATCACCCGCCGCGACAATCCGCAAATGGTGGTCGGCGTCTTCTCGCAAAAATTCCTGGCCCTGAAGGACATCCGTGCCGACAATGGCGATGTCTGGGTGGCGCTCGACCGGGTGCGCGATCCAGGCAATCTCGGCACCGTCATCCGCACCGTCGACGCCGTCGGGGCCAAGGGCGTTATTCTGGTCGGCGATACCACCGATCCGTTTTCCGTCGAGACGGTACGCGCCACCATGGGTTCCATTTTCGCCGTTCCGGTGGCGAAGGCAACGACCGAGGCATTCCTAGCCTGGCGCGGCGGCTTTTCAGGTCTCGTCGCCGGCACGCATCTGAAAGGCGCGGTCGACTACCGCTCGGTCGATTTTTCCCGCGGGCCGGTGCTGCTGATGATGGGCAACGAGCAGCAGGGCCTACCCGAAAGCCTGGCGGCAAGCTGCGACAGGCTGCTCAGGATTCCGCAGGCGGGCCGCGCCGATTCGCTCAACCTCGCGGTCGCCACCGGCATCATGCTGTTCGAGATCAGGCGCGGCGCGCTGAAACTCGAACCAATCCCGGACCAGCAATGAGGATTGCCCAATCGTGAAATCATGGTCTCCCTACGCGCTGCTCGTCATTGTGGCCATTGCGCTCGACCAATGGATAAAGGCACTGGTCGAGGCCGGCCTGCCCTTCCAGGAAAAGCTCGACCTCCTGCCCTTCCTGGCGCTGTTTCGCACCTATAACACCGGCATCGCCTTCTCGATGTTCTCCTCCTTCGGCGACACCGGCCTCGTGGTCATCGCCGTGCTGGTCGTCGCCTTCGTGCTTTACCTCGCCACGCGCACGCCATCGGGCCATATCATCGCCCGCATCGGCTTTGCCTTGATCATCGGCGGCGCGGTGGGCAACCTGATCGACCGTGCCGTCTACGGCCATGTCATCGATTACATCCTGTTCCACACGCCGGTATGGTCCTTCGCCGTCTTCAACCTTGCCGACGCCTTCATTTCCGTGGGCGCGGCGCTGGTCGTCCTCGACGAACTCATCGGCTGGCGGCGTGAACCCACGCCTTCGAACGATTGACCCCACGCTGCCATCGCCGCACAGTCAGACGCCAAGTAAGTTCGCGGAGAAAAAGATGACCGAAACCTTCAAAGCCATCCTCGTTTCGCGCGATGCCGAGAAAAAACAGTCGGTCACCGTGACCGATCTCACCGACGCCGATCTGATGGAGGGCGACGTTACCATCGCGGTCGAGGCGACGACGGTGAACTACAAGGATGGACTGGCCATCTCGGGCAAGGCACCGGTGATCCGCCGATGGCCGCTGGTGCCGGGCATCGACCTTGCCGGCACCGTCATCTCCTCTTCCAATCCCGACTGGCGCAAGGGCGACAAGGTCATCCTGAATGGCTGGGGCGTTGGCGAAACCCATTTCGGCGCTTATGCCGGGCGCGCCCGCGTGAAGGGCGACTGGCTGGTGCCTCTGCCGGAAGGCATGAGCGCGCATGATGCCATGGCGGTCGGCACCGCCGGCTACACGGCCATGCTCTGCGTCATGGCCCTGGAGCGGCACGGCATCCTGCCCGATCGCGGCCCTGTCGTGGTTACGGGCGCTGCCGGCGGCGTCGGTTCGGTCGCGGTCTCGATCCTATCCAGCCTCGGCTACCATGTCATTGCCTCGACCGGCCGCAATGCCGAAAGCCCTTATCTGATCAACCTCGGCGCCGCCGAAGTGATATCGCGCGACGAGCTCAACCAGCCCGCCAAGCCGCTGGCCAAGGAGCGTTGGGCCGGCGGCATCGATTCGGTCGGCAGCCACACGCTGGCCAACGTCCTGTCGATGACCTCCTATGGCGGCGCGGTCGCCGCCTGCGGCCTGGCCGGCGGCATGGATCTGCCGTCGAGCGTCGCCCCCTTCATCCTGCGTGGCGTCTCCCTGCTCGGCATCGATTCGGTGATGGCGCCGAAGACCGTACGCCTTGAGGCGTGGCGGCGCATCGGTGCCGATCTCGATGTCGACAAGCTCGCCAGCCTGTCCACGACCATCGGCTTCGACGGCATCATCGGTGCGGCACACGACATCGTCGAGGGCAAGATCCGCGGCCGCGTCGTCGTCGACATGTGACCCGTCTCAGGGGTCGCGGGCGCCGGACGGAATTGCCACATCGGCTGGCAAATCCGTCGCCGCCGAGGCAAAAAGGCCCAATCCGCTAAAATTCGAACGATCCCCCGCAATTTTCCATAATCTCTGTCTGGCAAAGGATTTCGCATGATCGCGGAAACCGACAGGCAACAGGTCGACGCAGGCGACGATATCGATGCAGGTGACGACATCGATGCGGCACCGGCGCGAGCGCCGGCGTCCGCGCGGCGGTTTATCGCCGCGCCGCCGCTGGTGCCCGATCAGCAACCGGCCAAGCGGGAAGGCCTGCCGATCCTGACCTTTGTTGTCATGGCGCTGGCAGGCATCTCCTACCTGACCGGGGCGCCGGCCTTCATCAGCGTGGCGTTGCTGGCAACCGGCCTTGCCGGCCTGGCCATGCATCTGCACGCCAGACGTAGCGTGCGCCGCAATACGGTCATGCTTGACGAAACCACCGCCCGCAACCGCGCCGAGATCGAGACGCTGGCCGACCGCATGTGGGAGATGCAGGAAAGCGAGGAGCGCTTTCGCGGTCTCATCGACGCGCTCGGCGACCTCGTCATCCATCGCGACCGAGACGGTTACATCGTCTATGCCAACAAGGTGTTCGCCGACCTTGTCGAAACCGATCAGCGCGACCTTGCCGGCAAGACGCTGGCCGAGCTCGGCATCGAGGTCGGTATCGTTCCTGATGCCGCTTTCTCCGACCATGAATGCCTGAGTTCCACCGACGTTGAAATCCGCACGCCGACCGGCCCGCGCTGGTTCTCTTGGATCGAGCTGTCGGTGCGCGACAAGGACAGCAATGCCGTCTCGCATCGCGCCATCGCCCGCGACATCACCGCACGCAAGCGCGCCGAATCGTCCATGATCACCGCGCGCGAGCGCGCCGAGTTCGCAAGCCAGGCCAAGTCGCGCTTCCTCGCCACGGTCAGCCATGAGATCCGCACGCCGATGAACGGCATCATGGGCATGGCCAGACTGCTCGCCGACACCAGGCTGTCGCCGGAGCAGCAGACCTATGTCGGCGCCATCTCGACTTCGGCCAGCGCCTTGCTTGCCTTGATCGAGGACCTGCTCGACTATTCCAAGATCGAGGCCGGACGCTTCGATCCCGAACCGCAGCCGATGTCCGTGCGCGAGATCGCCGACAACATCATCGAATTGATGGCTGCACGCGCCTTCGCCAAGAATATTGGCCTCGGCTGCCATGTTGAACCGGATGTGCCGCAATTGATCACAGCCGATCCGGGCCGGGTCAGGCAGGTGCTGCTCAACCTCATCGGCAACGCCATCAAGTTCACCGACAGCGGCGGCGTTCTGGTCAGCGTCGCGCGCGCCCGCACCGAGACCACCGACCGCATCTGCTTCACCATCGCCGATACTGGTCCCGGCCTGCGCGACGAGGACATGGAGCGCATCTTCGAGGAATTCGAGCAGGCCGACGGCACCTCGACGCGCCCGCATGGCGGTGCCGGACTGGGACTTGCCATCTCCAAGCGCCTGGTGGCCGCCATGGGCGGCGCGATTTCGGTTTCCAGCCGGCTTGGCCAGGGATCGGAATTCGTCTTCCAAATTCCCGCCATATCAGCCACCGAGCCGCCGCAGGGCCGGTTGAACGCGCTTGCCGGGCGACGCGCCGTGATCCTGTCCAAGAACACCGTCGAGGCCGACGCCATCGCCCGCACCATCCGCGCCAATGGCGGCGCGGCCGGCATGGCCACCACCGTGGCTCAGGCCGCTTCCTTTGCCGACAGCTGCGACGTGCTTCTGGTCGACGCGGCCCTGGAAGAGAGTGACGGAAGACTGCTCAAGCGGCTTCGTCAACATGGGTTCGCCAATTGCGAAGCCGTCACGCTGATTGCCCCCACCGATCGCGGCATGCTTGGCGAGTTTCGCGGCAGCGGCTACGCGACATTCCTTGCCCGGCCAGTGCGCGGAGGAACACTCTTGCGTGTCCTTTTGAGCAGCCACGCACCGGTCCTTGCCCCGCCGCAGCCGGAAAAACGACGCGCACCGGCGCTTCGTGCGTCAGGCGAACGCCAGCAGGGCCTGTCCGTGCTGATCGCCGAGGACAACGACATCAATGCCATGCTGGCCCGTGCAACGCTGCTGAAGGCCGGACATCGCGTCAAGGTGGTCGGCAATGGCAAGGCCGCCGTCGAGGCGGTCACGGGCGCCGGCCACAACCGCCGTTTCGACGTGGTGCTGATGGATCTGCATATGCCGGTCATGGACGGGCTGGACGCCATTGCTGCGATTCGTCGCCATGAGGAGGAGACATCCGTGCCGCCCGTGCCGATCATGGTGCTGTCAGCCGATAGCCAGGAAAAGACCCGCCATGCGGTGCTTGCCCACGGCGCCAGCGGCTTCGTCACCAAGCCGCTTGACCCTGAGGCGCTGGTCAGCGCCGTCGAAGGCCAGATCGCCGCTTGAGCCGCCTTTTCCCGGTGCGTGGCTGACGAAGACCACCAAAAAAGCAGCCCGGTTTCGGCGCCCGCGAACACGACGCACCTGGGGCCTTGTGACGCAACATAGCCGGTTGACCGTTTTCGCCAGCCGACGAAGTATTGCCCGCGACGCCGTATCACGGTACTGTCACAATCCTGTTGCACCTACACCGTATCCCCGTGCCAAGAGGGATGGCTCGAAGGAGAATCACTCGTGCATACAGTTATGCCGGAATGTGACACTCGGCCGAACGCCAGCAGCGCCTTGCTCGCCGGACGTAATGTCGATTCCGTCATAAAAGGCGCAGCGCTCGGCCGTATCGGCAACCTCGAAGTGCGGCTTGCCCGCAACGAGGCCGAGATCGCGGCCGCGCAGGAAGTGCGTTATCGTGTATTTTATGATGAGCTTGGCGCCAGGAAGGATCTGTTCCAGGCGCAGGACCGCCGCGACGCCGACCGTTTCGACCCGCTCTGCGACCATCTGCTCGTCCTCGATACCACGCTTTCCGGCCCTGAGCACCGCCGCATCGTCGGCACCTATCGCTTGCTGCGGCAAGAAATCGCGGCAACCGCCGGCGGCTTCTATTCCGAAGGCGAATTCGAGCTGACCAAGCTCATCGCCCGTCATCCCGGCCAGCGTTTCCTCGAACTCGGCCGCTCCTGTGTTTTACCCGAATACCGTTCCAAGCGCACCATCGAGGCGCTGTGGCAAGGCATCTGGGCCTATATCAATCATTACGAAATCGGCGTGATGACCGGTTGTGCCTCATTCCACGGCACCGTGCCTGCGGCGCATGCCGAGGCGCTCACCTATCTCGCCCATCATTGCCGCACAAACTCGGCCTGGGACGTGCGGGCTGTGTCCGAACGTTATTGCTCCATGGACCTGATGCCGATCGAGGCGGTCAACACCAAGGCGGCGATCGCGGCGATGCCGCCTCTGGTCAAGGGCTATCTGCGGGTAGGCGCTCGCATCGGCGATGGTTGCGTCATCGACCGCGAATTCTCCACGGTCGACATTTTCGTCGTGATGCCGGTCAAGGAGATCGGCGCACGCTACGTCAATTATTATGGTGGGGAAGCGCAGCGCTTCGCCGCGTGACGATAGCGAATAGCGAATAGCGAATAGCGAATAGCGAATAGCGAATAGCGAATAGCGAATAGCGAATAGCGAATAGCGAATAGCGAATAGCGAATAGCGAATAGCGAATAGCGAATAGCGAATAGCGAGAGTTATGCCGCAGGCGTCTGGGCTGCCAACCCCTATTCACTACTCACTACTCGCTATTCCCTTCTTTTCACGGAATGTCTTCCGGCCGCCGGCCGGGCCGGCTCTTGTAGGATGGAAAGGTCCAGCCGAAACGAAGCGCACCGCCGCGCACCGCGAATGCCGCGGCGAAGCCGGCCAGCTCTGAAACGATCGGCGGCAATCCTGTGACATCGCCAGCCGTGAAGATTGCAGCGCCCGCGAGAGCGGCCGTAACATAGATTTCCGGCCTCAGCAGCACCGAGGGTTCACCCGCCAACAGATCACGCAGGATGCCGCCCGACGTGGCGGTGAGCACGCCGGTGATGACGGAAACGACCGGCGAACCGGTAATGGCCAGGCCCTTGGCCGCACCCATCACCGAAAAAGCGGCCAAACCGATGGCGTCGAGCCAGAGCAGCCACTTCCAGCGGGATTCGACACGGTGCGCACCAAAGAACACCAGCACCGCGACCGCCGCGCAGATCAGCACGTAGCTGGAATTGGCGACCCAGAAAACCGGCAGATTGAGGATGACGTCGCGAAGCGTGCCGCCGCCGATACCGGTGACGCTGGCCAGGAACAGGAAACCGATGATGTCGAGCTGTTTGCGCGACGCCGCCAACGCCCCTGTCGCCGCGAAGACGGCAACGCCGGCATAGTCGAGAAGGGCGATGGGGTTCATGCGTAAGCGAGTAGTGAGTAGTGAGTAGCAGGTAGGGCAATAGCACGAAGCCGCAGCTTAGTGTCAGCCCCTACTTCCTATTCGCTACTCCCTATTCGCTACTCACTACTCACTATCCTCACGCATCCTTCTCGGCCTGCTCATTGACCGGCCCTGGCTCGACCGCCGCGTCGGCCGCGATTTTCGGGCCCCCCTTGGCGACGCCGACCATGGCCGGGCGCAGCACCCGCTCGCCGATCGAATAGCCCGGCTGCACGACCTGGACCACGGTGTTGGCAGGGACATCGGGATTGGGAACTTCGAACATCGCCTGGTGGAAATTGGGATCGAACTTCTCGCCTTCCGGAGCGAGTTTCTTGACGCCATGCCGTTCCAGCGCCGACAGCATGGCGCGCTCGGTCAGATCGACGCCTTCGATCAGTGCCTTGAAGCCGGCATCCCCCGACGCCTTGGCCTCGGCGGGAATGGCATCCAGCGCGCGGCGCAGATTGTCCGACACCGACAGCATGTCACGGGCAAAATTCGCCACCGCGTAGGTGCGCGCGTCGTGCACGTCGCGCGCGGTGCGGCGGCGCAGGTTCTCCATCTCGGCCGCGACGCGTAGTGCGCGGTCCTTCAGCTCTTCGTTTTCCTTCAGCAGGCGCACAAGCGCTTCATAGTCGCCATCGATGCTGCCTTCCGTGCGCTCGACGTTGGCCTCGGCCGCCTCGGCTTCACTGGGCGCGCGTTCGTCTTTTGCCTGGTCGCTCATCGCCGTTTCCCGTCATCTCGAATGGTATGGATTTGTGCCCGATATCGAGGTTCGCAGGCCAAAAATCAAGGGGAAAGCGACCGTAAGGACCTTTCACCGGACCTGGAAGGCACCAAGGCGGTAATCCGATTTTAATTCAAATTTTACCGTGCTTGCCGGCTTTGCTTGCCACAAGGCCGTGATGCGGGAACCATTCCGTCGCTGGAGGAGTTTGGGACCCGACGCAGGATTTGAACCGATGACCCGCAACAAGCTCGAAAAAACAGAAAGGCTCGCTGCGGAGGTTCGGCGCCAGATCGGCGCCGAGGCGATGAAGCGCTTTCTGCGCACCTTGCCAGCCTTCCGCACCGAAACCGACATCCCGGACCGCTTCGGGCAATTGCTCGACCACCTCGACAGGGTCGAGGATGGCGACGTCGGCTGGCGACGGGCAGTGAGGATCGACTAGGCCTTACGCGACAATTACGCACAGTAACTTTACGTGATCATCGGCTTGCGGTGGCGGCGCACCCCGCCTATGCTTCCTGATGAACATGATTTCCCCCGAAGCGGCGGCCAATAGCAAGCGCGCCTGGCTCAAGATCCTGGCGCGCTACAAAAAGCCTGACAGGCGACGCAGCGCACTTGAACTTGCCATCACCCTCATTCCCTTCGCCACTCTGTGGGCTCTGTCGTCCGCGGCCTATGCCTATGGTCATTGGTGGGGACTGATCCTCATCTTGCCCGCGGCCGGATTCCTGGTGCGGATTTTCATGATCCAGCACGATTGTGGCCATGGCTCCTTCTTTGCCAATCGCCATGCCGATGACTGGATCGGTCGTGCGCTGGGCATCCTGACGCTGACGCCTTACGACTGCTGGCGTCGCGCCCATGCCACGCATCATGCCAGCGCCGGCAATCTCGACGAGCGCGGCATTGGCGACATCAGGACCTTGACCGTCGCCGAATACCGGCGGATGTCCTGGCGGGGGCGTCTGGCCTACCGTCTCTACCGCCATCCCCTGGTGATGTTCGGCCTGGGGCCGGTCTGGCTGTTCATCTTCTCGCAAAGGCTGCCCGTCGGCATGATGCGCGGCGGCCTGACGCCCTGGGTTTCGTCAATGACCACCAATCTTGGCATCGCGCTTGCCGCGGCCATCCTCATCTGGGTCATCGGTCCCGGCGCGTTCCTGATTGTCCATCTGCCGATCGTCATTCTCGCCGGTTCGGCCGGCATCTGGCTGTTCTATGTCCAGCACCAGTTCGAGGAGACCGAGTGGGCGAAGGATGGGGAATGGGAGTTCCAGCACGCCGCCCTGCATGGCTCGTCCTATTACGACCTGCCGCCGGTGCTGAACTGGCTCACCGGCAATATCGGCGTTCATCACGTCCACCACCTCTCCGCCAGGGTGCCCGGCTACCGGCTGCAGGAAGTGCTGCGGGACTATCCCGAGTTGCGCGGTATCGGCCGCGTCACGCTGATCGAGAGCCTGCGCTGCGTCAAACTGGCCTTGTGGGACGAAAGCCGCAGCAAGCTGATATCGTTCCGCGAGGCACACGCGGCGCTATAGGCGCGGTCCACGCAGCGGACGAAAAGCCAATTGCTTGGCTTTTCGTCCGATGACCAAGGGCCGGATGAGAGGCAGCGCAATGCTTCTCAACCGTCCGGCCAGTCCTCAAAGCCTCAGGCCGCCTGCCGCTCGTCGCGCATCAGGATCTCGCCATGGCGGATCTCAGTGCCCAGCACCTTCAGGCATTCGCGGATGAAATTGGACAGGCCCGGCCAGCCCTTGGCCGAAACGAGATTGCCGTCGACATGGGCTCCGTTCGGCGCGACGTCGATATAGATGCCGCCCGCCAGCGTCACCTCCGGCTCGCAATAGTGAAGCGCCGCCACTTCCCTGCCCCGCACCACGCCGTCTACCGCGATCAGGATCTGCACGCCATGGCAGATGGTGAAGATCGGCTTGCCTGTCTCATGGAAGTGCCGCACCAGCGCCTGCACGCGCTTGTCGATGCGGATATATTCCGGACCTCGGCCGCCCGCCGCGTAGACGGCATCGTACCGGGCCGGATCCACCTCGGAAAACGTCTTGTTGAGGATGTAATCGTGACCGGGCTTTTCGGTGTAGGTCTGGTGGCCTTCGAAATCGTGCAGCGATGTCTTCAGCACATCGCCGGCCTTCTTGTCGGGGCAGACGACATGCACGGTGTGGCCGACGGCATGCATGGCCTGTTCAAAGACGAAAATTTCATATTCCTCGCTGAACTCGCCAACGAGCATCAATATCTTCTTGCCAGCCATTCCCGGTTCCTCCCTTTGTGGCCATTATTTCGGGTTCCGAAATAATCGCATTATCCTAAGGGCAAGATGATGCAGGGAAAAGCGCAAATCGCACAATTGGTACGACCAGTTTGGGTCTTCCTCGATTGAGAGGGCTTTGGCTTTCGTAGAAAACGCGTCAGCTGCCGCGAACCCGGCGCCAGGAATATTTCGGCCCCTTGGGCTCCGCTTCCGCTAGGGCGGCCGGCTGGTAGTAAAGCCCCAACCCTCCGGTACGGCCCTCTTCTAGGCGCTTCAAGAGCACTGGATTCGAGACCTCGAACTCGTCGAAGCCAAGCCGCAGCATATGCGGCAACGGGTCGACCAGGACCTGCCCGGTGGCACGCAGCGCGCCCGTGAAATGATAGCGGCTGCGCAGCAGTTCGCCTTTGGAGAAGGAGCGGCCATCACCGAAGGCCGGGAAGGCCAGCGCCACCAGCGACAGCTGGTCGAGCAGGTCGGCGATCTTCTCGAGCTGATCGCCGGGCTGCAGCAGGACGCCGAGCCGCTCCTTCGCCGAGCGGCGCACCTCCGGGTCGAGGTCGAGGAACGCCTGCAGCGGCAGGATGAAGCGGCCATTACCGGAAAGCGCATCGGCGCTTTCGGCATGGGTCCACTCGTCCTCGCGAAAACCCTCCGGGGTCCAGAGCCGGGTCTCCGGTGTCGTCGGTTCAGTCATCAAAATTCCTAAAAATTCGAAGCGCTCAAGGGTGTGTTGAAATTCAGGTCAGGCCGCGTCGAAAACGGCTGCTTCCGAGAACCGGAGTGGAGCGTACTTGAAGTACGTGAGCACCGGAAGCACAGGCCTCACCTGAATTGCAACATACCCTATAGTGATGCGTCGGTCAGCGACACTTCCAGTCCCGACAGGTGAATGCCGCACTCGGTCTTGGCATGACCAGCCCAGCGGCCGCTGCGCGCGTCCTCGCCCGGCTGCACCGGCTGCGTGCAGGGAAAGCAGCCGATCGACAGATAACCATAGGCGACCAGTGGATTTTCGCGCAGCGCATGCGCGCGCATGTAGCCGGCCTGATCCGACGTCGTCCAGCGCGCCAGTGGATTGATGCGGATGCGCGGGCCGACCGCCTCGAACACCGGAAGTGCGGCCCGTGTCGAGGCCTGGAAGCGCTTGCGGCCTGTGAACCAGGCGCGGAAGGGTGCGATGCCACGTGCCAGCGGCTCGACCTTGCGCACGTCGCAGCAGGCGTCGGTGTTGTTCTGGTGCAGATTGCCGGTCGGATCGATCCGTTCGAGCGCCGCTTCGTCGGGCTTGATGACCCGGATGTTGGTCAGCCCGAAATCGGCGACCAGCGCGTCGCGATAGCCGAGCGTCTCCTCGAAATGCTTGCCAGTATCGAGGAAGACGACCGGCAGCGTGCGGTCGATCTTGGCGATCATGTGCAGCAGCACCGCCGAATCCGCGCCGAACGAAGACACGGCGGCGATCTCGTCGTGAAACAGCTCATTGGCCGATCGTTCGATGATCTCGATCGGGCTGAGATGACCGTAGAGCGCGTCAAACCCCGCCGCCTTGGCGGCGGCGCCGTCCTCGACGTCGACGATATGGTCAAGCGGCCTTGGCTTCGCCAGCATAGAGCGCCTCCTTGAACGGCGCGGGACCGACACGGCGGTAGGCGTCGATGAATATTTCGTGTGGGTTGAGCCGAAGGCCGAGATAGGTGTCGACGATCGTCTCGATGGCGTCGGTGATTTCTTCCGACGAGAAGCCGCGGCCGATGATTTCGCCGACGGAGGTGTTTTCGTCGGCGGAACCGCCGAGCGTCACCTGGTAGAGTTCGGAGCCCTTCTTCTCGACACCCAGGATGCCGATATGACCGACATGGTGGTGGCCGCAGGCATTGATGCAGCCGGAGATCTTCAGCTTCAGCTCGCCGATCTCGCGCTGCCGCTCCAGCGAAGCGAAGCGTTGCGAGATTTCCTGTGCGATCGGGATCGAGCGCGCGGTCGCCAGCGCGCAATAATCAAGGCCCGGGCACGAGATGATGTCCGAGATCAGGTTGGAATTGGCCGTCGCCAGCCCGATGTCGACCAGCGCGTCATAGACTGTCTTGAGGTCGGCGCGCGCCACATGCGGCAGGATCAGGTTCTGCTCGTGGCTGACGCGAAGCTCGTCGAAAGCGTATTTTTCGGCGATGTCGGCGACTGCTTCCATCTGGCTGTCGGTCGCATCGCCCGGCACCTCGCCGATACCCTTGAGTGAGATCGTCACCGCCGCGTAGTCGGGGTGGCGGTGCGTCACCACGTTCTGGTCGAGCCAGTCAGAGAAGCCCTTGGAATCCAGGCGCGCCACCTTGACCGCCGTGTCGCCGTCCGGCCGCCCGGTCAGCGCCGGCGGGGCGAAATAGGCCTCGATGGCGCGAATGTCGGCCTCCGGCAGCTTCAGCTCCGCGTCCTTCAACTCCTGCCACTCGGCCTCGACCTGGCGGGTGATTTCCTCGGCGCCGGTCTCGTGGACCAGGATCTTGATGCGCGCCTTGTACTTGTTGTCGCGGCGGCCATAGAGATTGTAAACGCGCAGGATCGCCGTGCAGTAGGATAGAAGGTCGGCTTCCGGCAGGAAGTCGCGGATCTTCCTCGCCACCATCGGCGTGCGGCCCTGGCCACCACCGACATAGACGGCGAAGCCGAGCTCGCCGGCGGCGTTCTTCTTCAGGTGCAGGCCGATGTCATGCGTCTGGATGGCGGCTCGGTCGCGCTCGGCTCCCGTCACCGCGATCTTGAACTTGCGCGGCAGGAACGAGAATTCCGGATGCACCGACGACCATTGCCGCAGGATTTCCGCATAGGGACGCGGATCGGCGACCTCGTCGGCGGCCGCCCCGGCAAAATGGTCGGCGGTCACATTGCGGATGCAATTGCCGCTGGTCTGGATGGCGTGCATCTCCACGCTGGCCAGGTCCGCCAGGATCGCCGGAATATCCGACAACGCCGGCCAGTTGAACTGGATGTTCTGGCGCGTGGTGAAGTGACCATAGCCCTTGTCGTATTTGCGGGCGATGTGGCCGAGCATCCGCAGCTGCTTGCCGTTGAGCGTGCCATAGGGCACGGAGATGCGCAGCATATAAGCGTGCAGCTGCAGATAGACGCCGTTCATCAGCCTGAGCGGCCGGAATTGGTCCTCGGTGATCTCGCCGGACAGCCGGCGCTGGACCTGATCGCTGAACTCGGCGACGCGGGCCTGGACAAAATCGTGGTCGAACTCATCGTAACGGTACATGCTTCGTCTTTCAGGGCGCGTCCGCCCGTGCCTGGTTAGGCTGCCCGCGCAGCCTGCTTGCCGAGATCGTTGCGGATGGTGGGACCGGCGGCGCGGATCTTCTCGCGCAGCCGCACCGGCTCGACAACGCCGTCGACGACTTCCGCGTCGATCAGATTGACGTCGACCACTTCATTGTCGGCGTGGGCCTTGGCGCCGATCGCCTCCAGCCGATCCTCGGCTGCTTTGTCATAGGCAAGGTCTGCATGGTCCACCGTCTCGGCCCAGCCGCCATCGGCGTACCAGACGGCAATGCCGTCGCCAAGGCGATTGGCGGTCAGTATCTTCATGGCTGAACTCCCTCGGCGGCCGCTACGGGCGAACTCTCATGCCTGTGCGCCGCGAGCGGCTCGGACCGCTCGAAATTGGCGCCGGCGACAGCGTCGCCGATGATGGTCATGACCGGGCCCGACAGATCGGCGCGCGCCTCCAGCGACGGCAGGTCGGCAAGCGTGCCGTGGAAGCGTCGGCGATTGGTCAGGCTGGCATTCTCGACCACAGCGACCGCCGTGTCCGGCGACAGGCCGGCCTCGATCAGCCGG